>NZ_JAEKEG010000152.1 GCF_016651255.1 Pseudomonas sp. TH10 | reverse complement strand
GGTCACGTGACTGTCGACAGCTTAGCGAGCATCGATCCGACCAGATACTAAACAGTCTCCGGATAGACTATTGCCTGTAGGAGCGAGCTCGCTCGCGATGGTCGTCAACGATGACGCGGCAAGCCTGAGTGGCCAAGGCGCCTGGTAGTTTTTCGCGAGCAAGCTCGCTCCTGCAGGGCGCGTCTAAGGAGTCAGGCAGGGGCGTGTTTAGCCTTACAAACACCAGAAACAACTCAGGCCGTGAAGCGAAAGCTCTCACGGCCTGTCTGTTTGCAGCCCAGCAACAATTTACGCCGAATGATAAGTCGGCAGAGCGAACCGTTGCTGGCTTTGCAGCATCGAAATCTGTGGCAACTCGCTGGCTTGCTCAGCCAGGTCACGACGGATCGCGCTGATCACCCAGGACAACTGGTCGCCAGCATGCAGTTGCTGATAAGTCAGCGCGCGTTTGAACACTTTGCCGTCACTGCTGCGCAAGGTCAGCAGAATCCCGCCATCGGGACGTGGCGCAGTGGTGACTTCGAAGTTGGAGAACAGGGAGGTAAATTTTTCTTGGATCAGGCTCATGTCTTTCAGCTCCGTATGCACTTGAATGGCAAGCATGCAGAGGAGGTTGCAGTGATTGTGCCAGCATTTAATTTTTTAAAAAGCGTTATAAATCAATAGCTTGTAGATTCTTAAATTTTTGATGGTCGTGCAATCTGCATGAATGGCCATCGTGCATCCTGCATTTTGCGGGATTCGTGCGGTTTCAATGGAACCAATCGCCAAAACCGGGCTCACGTTGTCGCCGGTCTGTTATGCGGATACAAAACATTGCAAAAACTGCGTGTACAGCCCCTGAATCACTCACGTACTTTCGGCCACCACCCGACAATAAAAAGATCGAACGGGAGTAACGATGAGCCGCGCGCTGAACGACACGATCACCTGGGGCATGATGCTCCGCAAACTGCCGATGATCGCCAAAGCCATCCCACGGGTGGTCAAAGGCATGAAGGTGGCCAACGTCACGGATCCGACGCAAAGTTGTGGCCTTGGCTGGACATTCGAACAAGCGACCCTGCGCAATCCCGAAGGCCCGGCATTGCTTCAGGGCGATGTGCTCCTGACCTATTCGCAGGTCAACCAGTGGGCCAACCGTATTGCCCACTATCTGAACGGGCAGGGCATCGGCAAGGGTGATGTGGTCGCGGTGTTCATCGAGAACCGCGCGGAATTGCTGGTGACCATTCTGGCGCTGGCCAAGGTCGGCGCGGTCAGTGCATTGCTCAACACTTCGCAGACCCGCGATACGTTAATCCACAGCGTGAATCTGGTGGCACCGGTGGCCATTGTCGTCGGTGAGGAACTCGTGCCGGCATTTGCGGCGGTGCGCGAGCAAGTGTCGATTGAGCCGCAACGCACCTGGTTCGTGGCGGATCAGGACACCTACAGCCATCCGGGCATTGCGCCCGAAGGCTACGTCAACCTGATCAGCGCCAGTGCCGATGCCTGCAGCGATAACCCGCCGAGCAGTCAGCAGGTGTTTTTCGACGACCCCTGTTTCTACATCTACACCTCGGGCACCACGGGCCTGCCCAAAGCCGGAGTGTTCAAGCATGGACGCTGGATGCGCAGCTCTGCCAGTTTCGGCATGATCGCGCTGAACATGCGTCCCGACGATGTCGTCTATTGCACCTTGCCGCTGTACCACGCGACGGGTCTGTGTGTGTGCTGGGGCTCGGCGATCAACGGCGCGTCCGGTTTTGCGATCCGCCGCAAATTCAGCGCCAGTCAGTTCTGGAGCGACGTACGCCGCTATCGAGCGACCACCATTGGCTACGTCGGCGAACTGTGCCGTTATCTGGTCGATCAACCGGCCAGCGCCGACGACAGCCGACACGACGTGCGCAAGATGATCGGCAACGGCTTGCGCCCCGGTGCCTGGGCTGAGTTCAAGACGCGCTTCGCGGTTGATCACATCTGTGAACTGTATGCGGCGAGCGACGGCAATATCGGCTTCACCAATATTCTCAACTTCGACAACACCATCGGCTTTTCGCTGATGGCCTGGGAGTTGGTGGCTTACGACCATGACAGCGGTGAGCCGATCCGCGGTGACGACGGCTTTATGCGTAAAGTCGGCAAGGGCGAACAGGGGCTGTTGCTGGCGCGGATCGACGAGAAAGCGCCGCTGGACGGCTACACCGATCCACAGAAGACCGCCAAGGTTGTGTTACGCGATGTGTTCGCTCAAGGCGACCGCTTTTTCAACACCGGTGATCTGCTGCGCAACATCGGTTTTGGCCACGCACAGTTTGTTGATCGCCTCGGTGACACCTACCGCTGGAAGGGCGAGAACGTCTCGACCACGGAAGTGGAAAACCTGCTGCTGCAACATCCGCATATCTCCGAGGCGGTGGCGTATGGCGTGGAAATCCGCAACACCAACGGGCGTGCCGGCATGGCCGCAATTACTCCCTCCGAATCCCTGGCGACCCTGGATTTCGCCGAGTTGCTGAGTTTTGCGCGACAGCGCATGCCAGCCTACGCGGTACCTTTATTCCTGCGGGTAAAGGTCAAGATGGAAACCACCGGCACTTTCAAATATCAGAAAACCCGCCTTAAAAACGAAGGCTTCGACCCCGCTCAGACAGGTAATGACCCCATCTTCGCCTGGCTGCCCGGAAGTCAGACTTACGTGCAGGTGACTGAACAGGTACTGGCCGAGATTCATGATGGCAGACACCGTTATTGAATCTGGCTATGACCCTTGATCAGAAAAAGAAGTGACAGTCTCCAGGCTGCTCGGGAAACTGTCGCCCTTTGCACCTACACAGAAAGTGGAGCCACCATGTCCGAACAAAGCCGCCAGATGACCCCTGAAGAAGCTGCCGAATTCACCGAGCAGGTTTTCAACAAGGCACGCGACGGTGATGCGGCCATGATGGCCGCATTGCTGTCCAAAGGCCTGCCGCCGAACTTGCGCAACCACAAGGGTGACACCCTGTTGATGCTTGCGGCCTACCATGGCCATGTCGACACGGTGAAAGTGCTGCTCGAGCACAAGGCCGACCCGGAAATCCGCAACGACAATGGCCAGAGCCCGATTGCCGGCGCCGCGTTCAAGGGCGATCTGGCCGTGGTCAGCGCGTTGGTCGACGGTGGCGCGCAAGTCGAAGGCTCATCCTTCGACGGCCGTACCGCGCTGATGATGGCGGCCATGTTCAACCGAGTTGCCATCGTCGACTATCTGATCAGCAAAGGCGCTGATCCGAAAGCCAAGGATGCCAACGGCGTATCGGCGCTGGATGCTGCGAAGACGATGGGCGCAGTGGACACCACGGCGCAGCTGGAGAAGTTGCTGAGCTAATGGCTCAAGCCGGTCGAAAAACCCGTGGCGAGCAAGCCAGCTCGCCACGGGGGCTGTGACAGATTCCAGTTACATTCAGTAAACCCAGACCTCAACCCGCCGATTCCTGATCCGTCGCTCATCCGCGCTGTTCGCCGCCACGGGCATCTGCGCGCCAAAACCGCGGATCTCGCGCAGCACCACACCGCGCTTGGCCAGCTCCCGCCGCACCGCCATGGCCCGCAGCTTCGACAACAGGTCGGCGCGTGCCGGGTCCGTCTTGGCATCGCCAAATCCCACCAGTGTCACCTGCCGATCGGCCTTGTCGCGCTGTTTTATGTAATCCAGCACCCGCGACAAGTCCTGGCGCGCCTTGTTGTCCAGAGTGGCGCTGCCTTCTTCAAAGCGAAAATTCACGGTCAGGCGCTGCGCATGTCGGCTGAGGGTTTGATACTCCTCTGGCATCAACGCATTGGGTATCACGGACATGGCCTGGACGGTCTGCGCGATAAACCCGTTGGCCGCGACAATCTCCTGGCCCTGACTGCCCTGGGCGAATTTCACCAACGCTTGTGCCCAGGGATTGTTGCCCTTGGGCGGCAGGTAAAGGAACAGTCGACGTGACAGCGGGTAGTCTTCGGTGGCGATCAGATTGTTCAGTGGCAGCATCGCCTGGGAGGCACCGTCGGCAATCGCCACGGCTCTGGCCTGGCGCACGTAAGGCAATCCGATAAACCCGATCCCTTGAGGGTCCTGGCTGACGGCGTCCGATAATTGCTCGCTGGACTCGAAGCGTTGTGCGCTGGTGCTCAGGGTTTTCCCACGACCGTTGAGGACCAGTTCCTTCAAAGTGTCGTAGGTACCGGAGTGATCATCTCGCGCATACAGATGGATCGTCCCGCCGCTGCCACCGACTTCTTCCCACGTCCGGATGTCACCACTGAAGATGCGCGCCAGTTGATCGGTAGTCAGTTGTTTCAGCGGATTGTCTGGATGCAGGATGATCGCCAGGCCGTCGATCGCAATGACCTGCTCGGCGCCGGCACTCTTCAGGTCGCCCAGGGATTGCAGGCTGGCGAGTTCGCTGTCCTTGATCGGGCGCGAGGCGGCGGCGAGGTCGGCAGAGGCGCTATGCAGCGCAGTGAAGCCGGTGCTGGAACCGTGCGCGGCGATCTCGACCTCCACCCGACGCCCCTCGGCGGTTTCGCCGACGACGCGCACTTCGTTGGTCTTGCCTGGCGCTTCGCGATGAACCTTGAGCACACCTTGTTCGCGCAGTAGCCCTTCGACCAGCGCCGGGCCCAAGGCTGCGCCGATGGTGTTGGAACCCTGGATGCGCAATACCGGGCCGTGCTCGGGCATGGGTAACGCAACCGCCAGCGCCGATACGGGCGTGACAATGCCCAGCAGCAACAGGAACAATACGCGCAGCGGCATGCTGGCACCCTACAAGAGCAAAGGAAGTGCCCGCAGATTAAGTCAGTAGGGTTTCACAAAGATGACAGCTCAAAAGATCGCAGCGTACGCAGGAGCTACGTAGGAGTTGTGTAGGAGCTGTCGAGTGAAACGAGGCTGCGATCTTTTAAATATCAACTCAACTCAACTCAAGCCAGATCGGTGCATGGTCCGAAGGCTTTTCCATCCCGCGCAATTCATAGTCCACACCTGCCGCTTTCACTCGCGGCAGCAAGCCGTGCGACGCCAGAATCACGTCAATGCGCAGCCCACGCTTAGGCTCATCTTCAAAGCCACGGCTGCGGTAGTCGAACCAGCTGAACATGTCGGTCACGTCCGGGTTGAGGTGGCGATAGCTGTCGGTCAGGCCCCAATTCTTCAGGCGAGCCATCCACTCGCGCTCTTCCGGCAGGAAGCTGCATTTGCCGGTTTTCAGCCAGCGCTTCATGTTGTCCGGGCCGATGCCGATGTCGCAGTCTTCCGGAGAAATGTTCACATCGCCCATGACTACAACCGGCTGCTCATTGCTGAACTGACTTTCCAGCAGTTGCTGCAAGTCATTGTAGAAGCGTTCCTTGGCCGGGAACTTGGTCGGGTGATCGCGGCTTTCACCTTGTGGGAAGTAGCCGTTCATGATCGTCACCGGCACGCCGTTGGCATCAGCGAACTTGCCCCAGATGAATCGGCGCTGGGCGTCTTCGTCATCGGTGGCGAAACCTTTGTGCAGCTCCAGGGGTTCCTGGCGAGAGAGCAGGGCCACACCGTAGTGGCCTTTTTGCCCATGGAAATACACGTGGTAACCCAGCGCTTGCACGTCGGCCAGCGGGAACTGGTCATCGTGGACCTTGGTTTCCTGCAGCCCGATCACGTCGGGCTGGTGTTTTTCGATCAGCGCTGCCAGCTGATGCGGACGGGCGCGCAGTCCGTTGATGTTGAAGGAAACGATCTTCATGGTCGGCAGTCCTGGCAAAAGGGCGATGCTAGCTGACATGCCTTCGAGGGGCCAGCCGTTGGTGTGTTTTCGGCTGTACTTGTCCATCCTGCGGCTCGCGGGTCGGCGAGCCCCGCGCACACCTGCGATCCACTTGGTCTATACCTTGTTAGACCCAGCGCACCTGCTGTTTTCAAACCAGCAAGGAACTGTGCCCGCACCCAGAGGCTCGTACCAACAAGAGCGCCGCCATTTTGAGCGGTGCCCCGGGGAGATTTGCCGTTATGCCCGAAACCTCGACCGCCATTGCCGATATCCACATGCTCGACAGTGGTTACTCCCGCGAAGCCCGCTCATTGCTGTACCAGGCCTACCGTCACGAGCCGACGTTCAGCTATCTGTTCGAAGCCGAACGTCCCGGCTACGAGCAGCGAGTGCGCGCCACCGTGCGCGAGCTGGTCAAGCAGCATTTCCTCCAGGACTTGCCTGCCATTGGCCTGCTGGTCAACGATCGCCTGATCGGCATCGCCCTGATCGCGCCACCGCAACGCCGCCTCGGCATCACCGAAAGTTGGGCGTGGCGCCTGCGCATGGTGCTCAGCACTGGTTTTCGCTGCACGCGGCGTTATCTGGAATACCACGATGCCGTGGCCGCGTGCGTGCCCAGTGACTCCGTGCACATGCTGCCGCTGCTGGGGATTCACCCGCAGTTCCAGGGCAAACACTTCGGCGAACAACTGCTGACAGCGGTACACAATTGGTGCGCGGTGGACGAAACCTCGCAAGGCGTGGTGCTTGATACCGGCAACCCGCGTTACCTGGAATTCTATAAACGACAGGGCTACGAAGAGATCGGCGAAGTGGCTGTCGGGCCGGTGCGCGAGCATGTGTTTTTTCACGCCAATCCGCAGGTGTTACAAACTGCAACAGCATAACAATCGAACTTCTTGGGAAATTTCCTGTTCTATCACGCTCCCAAGCCCGTGATAGCATCCGCGCCTATGAAGTTTCCAGGAAGATTTACCAGTGGCGTGCTCATGCTGTTAACCAGCTGCGCGGCGCTGGCGCAAAGTGAATTGGACGTGCGGATCAAACCGTCCAACGACGAACTCAAGGCCAATATAGAGGGCTATATCGGCAGCCTCGGCGATCGTGACGAAGAAGCCTTGTTGCGCTTCAGCCGCGGTGCCGAGGAGCAGGCGCGCAAGGCTGCCCAGGCCCTGGGTTATTACCAGCCGCAGATCGAGACAGACGTGAAGGGCGGCAAGAGCCCTCGGCTGATTCTCAACGTCGATCCCGGTGAGCCGATTCACCTGCGCAATGTCACTATTCGAGTCGAAGGACCGGCGGCGTCGCTGAAATCCTTTCGTGTTCCCAAAAGTGCTGCGCTGAAAACCGGCGCAGTTCTCAACCATGGCAATTACGAAGACGCCAAGCGCCTGATCCAGAACCAGGCTTCGCGTTTCGGTTTTTTCAGTGGGCATTTTTCCCGCCAGACTCTGTCGGTCGACCCCAGGGCCGGCGTAGCCGATATCGATCTGGTCTACCAGAGCGGCCCGCGTTACTCCCTGGGCAAGGTCAGTTTCGAGGGCGACACGCCATTCGACGAAGATTTGCTCAGGCGCATGGTGCCCTTCAAGGAAGGCGCTCCGTACGACTCCGAGCTGATCGCCGAACTCAACCGCGACTTGCAATCGAGCGGCTATTTCGAAGGCGTCCGCGTCGATGCGGCGCCGACTGCAGCGAAAAACGATGTGATCCCGGTCGACGTCAAGCTCGACACCCGCAAGCCGCGCACCATGGGACTGGGCCTGGGTTATTCGACCGACGTCGGCCCGCGGGTCAAGGCCAACTGGACGCGTCACTGGGTCAATCCCCAGGGCCACAGCTACGGCTGGGAAACCGAAATATCGGCACCCCGGCAGAACGTCGGGATTTTCTACGACATCCCCCTGGATCCGCCCCTGACGGACAAGCTACGTTTCGCTGGCGGCTACCAGAGCGAAGAAATCGCCGACAAGGACTCACTCAGCAAGCTGCTGACCATAGGTCCCGAGTGGCACAGCAAGCTGCCCAGCGGTTGGCAGCGCGTGGTGTCGCTGAAGTGGCAGCGCGAGGAATATCGACTCGGCGACGACTCGGGTCTCAGTACCCTGTTGATGCCCGGGGTCAGTTATTCCTATTTGAAAAGCGACAACCGCATCGACCCACACAACGGCTATCGCCTGCAATTCGAGACCAAGGTGGCCAAGGAGGGATTGGGCTCGGACAACAACCTGCTGTACGGCACGGCGCTGGTCAAAGGCCTGACCACGGTATTCGACAAACACCGCTTCCTTGGCCGGGTCCAGGTCGGCGGCAGCGCCACCAACGGCTATAAGTCGATACCACCGTCGCTGCGGTTCTTCGCCGGGGGTGATCAGAGCGTACGTGGTTACGACTACCAGAGCCTGTCCCCGGAAAACTCCGAGGGCGACCGGATTGGTGGCCGGTACATGGTCACCGCCAGTGCCGAGTACCAATACTCGGTCGCCGAAAAATGGCGGGTGGCGACCTTTGTCGATCAGGGCAACTCCTTTAATAAGCTCGAATTGCCGAACCTCAAGACCGGCGTCGGCATCGGCGTGCGCTGGATCTCGCCGGTGGGGCCGATCCGCCTTGACCTGGCCCACGCGCTGGATGACGACGGTGGTGTTCGACTGCACTTTTCCATGGGGCCCGAGTTGTGAATCGTGGTTTGAAGATAACGCTGCTGGCCATCCTCGGCCTGTTGCTGCTGATTATTCTGGCTGTTTCCACCGTGCTTGGGACGGCGGCGGGCAGTCGCTGGGCGCTGGGTTTCGTGCCGGGCTTGAGTGTGGACAATTTCCAGGGTCGCCTGGGCGGTCAATGGAGCGCCGATCACCTGGTATGGCAGCAGGACAGCAGCCGGGTAGAGTTGAGCAAGGCGATCTTCGCCTGGTCACCCGGTTGCCTGGCCCGCCGGACCCTGTGCATCGAGCAGTTGCAGGCCGAGCAGGTCAGCCTGCAGTTTCCACCGGGCACCGACCAAGACAGCAGCGGGCCAATCAGCCTGCCTGACCTGGACCTGCCGCTGGCCATCGAGCTGGGTGATGTCAAGGTCGGGAGCCTGCTGTTCAACGGCAGCGAAGAACTCAGGGGCTTGCAACTTGCCGCCCACTGGACCGCCCAGGGCTTGAAGATTGACTCGGTCAAGCTGCAGCGCGACGAACTGAGCCTGAATCTGTCCGGCCTGCTGCAACCCAGCGGCAACTGGCCCCTGACCGCTGAAGGCAGCCTGACGCTGCCCGCGCCTGGTACCGGTCCTTGGGCCCTGGCCCTGAAAATCGACGGAGACCTGCTCAAAACCCTCAACCTCAAGGCCGACAGCAGCGGCTATCTGAACGGGCACTTGACGGGTGAACTGCAGCCGCTGGTGGAGAACCTGCCAGCCAAGGTGCGCATTACGGCGGACGGCTTCAAGGCCAGCGCGGATCTTCCGGATACCCTGCAACTCAATAGGCTTGAACTCTCGGGCGCCGGTGACCTGAAAAACGGCTACCAGCTCCTCGGCACGGCTACGCTGCCGGCGGAACAAGGCCCGGTCGCCCTGGCGCTGCAAGGCAAGGTCGACGCACAGGGCGCGCAGATTGCCGGTCTGGACCTGAGCGCAAACGACAAACAGTACCTCAAACTCACCGGCCAGCTGGACTGGAGCAAAGGCCTGAGCGCCGATGCCAAGATTGACTGGCTGGACTTCCCCTGGCACCGCGTCTATCCGCTGATCGATGAGCCACAAGTCGCATTGCGCAGCTTCAACGGCGAAGTCTCCTACACCGACGGCAAATACCTGGGGCACTTCAAGGCTGCGCTGGATGGCCCGGCCGGTGCCTTCAGCCTGCAGAGCCCGTTCGCAGGCGACCTGACTAAAATCTACCTGCAGCAAATCCAGCTGGAAGCCGGGCAGGGCAAGGCCCAGGGACACCTGAACCTGCAATTTGCCGATGGCATCGCCTGGGATACCGCGCTGGATCTGTCGGCAATCGATCCGGCGTACTGGGTCGCGGAGTTGCCGGGCACGTTGGCCGGCCCGCTGCGCAGTACCGGTGAGATGAAAAATGACAAGCTCAGCCTTAACGCCGACCTCGACCTCAAGGGCAAGCTGCGTGGTCAACCTGCGGTCATCCAGGCCAAGGCCAATGGCGCCGGCGAGCAATGGAACCTCAGTGCCTTGCAGATTCGCCTGGGCGACAACAGCATCAATGGCAAGGGCAGCCTGCAGCAGAAACTCGCCGGTCAGATCGATATCAAGATGCCGCGTCTGGCGCAGCTGTGGCCACAACTGCGCGGTCAGCTCAACGGCCGGGTGGACGTCGCCGGTACACTCAAGGCGCCACAAGGCAAACTCGGCCTGCAAGGCACTCAGCTGGCTTTCCAGGACAATCGCCTGCAAAGTCTGAACCTGGACGCGACCCTGGACAGTGCGCAGCGGGCGAAAATCGACCTCAAGGGCAGCGGCATCCAGGCTGGCGATACTGCGCTGGGCACGCTGACGGCAAGCGGTCAGGGTGACATCAAGAAGCAAAAACTCAGCCTTGCCCTGCAAGGCCCGCAGCTCAAGCTCGCCCTCGGTCTGGACGGCGCGCTGGACCAAGGCAACTGGCGCGGACGCCTGGCCACGGGCGATATCCAGGCCGGCGGCCAGGACTGGAGGCTGCAAGGCCCGGCGAAGCTCGAACGCCTGGCCGACGGTAAAATCAACTTCGGCGCCCATTGCTGGCGGTCCGGCCCGGCCAGCCTGTGCGGTGAAGACCAGCGCCTGATGCCCGAGCCGAAGCTGCGCTATCACCTCAAGCAGTTCCCGATCGAAAGCCTGGCGCAGTGGTTGCCCAAGGACTTCGCCTGGAAAGGCGCGCTTAACGCCGACCTGCAGCTGGATCTGCCGGCCAGCGGTCCGAATGGCCAGATCAGCATTGATGCCAGTGGCGGCACACTGCGAGTGCGCGACAAGGATCAGTGGCTGGACTTCCCGTACCAGGCCTTGCTGCTCACCAGCAAAATGACCCCCAAGCGCATCGACACCGACCTGAACTTCGTCGGCGGCAAGTTGGGTGAGCTGCGGGTTCAGGCCCAGATCAACCCGCTGCCGGCAAACAAGCCCATGAGCGGCACGTTCCGCCTCAATGGCCTGGACTTGTCCGTGGCCCGGCCGTTCGTGCCGATGGTCGAAAAAATCACCGGGCGCCTGAATGGCAGTGGCACGATCGGCGGCACCCTGATGGCGCCTTTGGTTAACGGCAATCTGCTGTTGAGCGATGGCGAAGTGTCCGGACCGCAATTGCCGATCGAACTGCAAGCCTTGCAGCTGCAGGCGGTGATCGCCGGGGAAACCGTGCAGTTGAACGGCGGCTGGAAAAGCGGCAAGACCGGGCAGGGCACGCTCAATGGCAATATTGCCTGGGGCCAGGCACTGGTGGTCGACCTGGCACTCAAGGGCTCGCAGCTTCCGGTGTCCGTCGAACCCTATGCAAAGCTTGAGGTGGCCCCTGACCTGAAGATCTCGATGAAAGGCGATGAGCTGGCGGTCGCCGGCAAAGTGCTGGTGCCCAGAGGGGAAATCACCGTGCGCGAGTTGCCGCCATCGACGGTCAAGGTCTCCGATGACACGGTCATCGTGGGTCAGCAGACCGAGCAAGGCAAGGCGCCACTGGCGATGAAAATGGACATTGACGTGGAGGTGGGCGCCGACAAACTCAGCTTCGCCGGGTTTGGCCTGACGGCCAATCTGCAGGGCCACGTGCACATCGGCGACAACATGGACACCCGCGGCGAGCTCTGGCTCAACGACGGTCGTTACCGCGCCTACGGCCAGCGCCTGACCGTGCGCCGGGCCCGTTTGTTGTTTGCCGGGCCGCTGGATCAGCCATACCTGGACATCGAGGCCATCCGCCAGACCGATGACGTCATCGCCGGCATTCGCCTGAGCGGCAGTGCCGAACAGCCCACCACGCAGATCTTCTCCGAACCTGCCTTAAGCCAGGAGCAGGCCCTGTCCTACCTGGTGCTGGGGCGGCCGCTGAGCACGGATGGCGGTGATAACAACATGCTTGCCCAGGCGGCACTGGGCCTGGGGTTGATGGGCAGTGCCGGGGTGACCAGCGGGTTGGCCAAGAACCTGGGCATCCAGGACTTCCAGCTCGACACCCAAGGCAGTGGCGACCAGACCGCCGTGGTCGCCAGCGGCAATATCTCGGAAAAACTCAGCCTGCGGTATGGGGTTGGGGTGTTCGAGCCGGCCAATACCATTGCGTTGCGCTACAAGCTGAGCAAGAAGGTTTACCTGGAAGCGGCGGGTGGCGTGGCGAGTTCACTGGATATCTTCTACAAGCGGGATTTCTAAGCCGCGTTCCCTCTGGAACCGAGTCGCTGCTTTCGCGGGCAAGCCCGCTCCCACAGGGATCGGATGTCCTGCACGGATCTCACTTCAAGCGTCACCCATCCCACAGGTGTAACACTGAACCTGTGGGAGCGAGCTTGCTCGCGATGGGTCATCAAGGCCACCAGTACCCCCGTTTATCATCCAAATACAAAGCATCCTAACTATTACGTTGACATTCGCTGCCTAGGCAGTAACATCTTGTCATACATTCTCTGCCTAGGCAGCTAATCGGTGGCCAGATGAAACACTTCACCCCGGACGACTTCAAGAACTGCCACCTCGGGCTCCTGCTCGGGCGGGCTGCGCTGCTCAAGGACCGGATCATCGACACCCACATGGAACCTCACGGCATCACCGCCGCGCAGTTCAAAGTGTTGATCATCATGGCCCAGTTCGGCGTCGACACCCCGGCCGAACTTTGCCGGCACCTGTCCCTCGACAGTGGTTCGATGACCCGAATGCTTGATCGCCTGGAGCACAAAGGTTTCCTCGCCCGCCAGCGCTCGGAAGCCGACCGTCGTCAAGTGCAACTGGTACTCACCGCGCAGGGCCAGCAGCTGGCTGACCGCCTGCCAGACATCGGCGCGGCAGCCATGAACGAACTGGCTGGCGCCATCACCGAGCAAGAGCTGGCGACCCTGGAACAGATCCTGAAGAAAATTTTAGTCGCGGCGGGTGACTCCATCACCTTGCTGCGGGTAGGTGATAAATGAGCAGTAAACTCTCGCGCACCCGCTTGAGCCTGGTGCTGGTGGCCATGACCCTGGCGGGTTGTGCCAATTACAGTGGCTTGAAAACCGAAGGCGTCAGTCTGGATGCAAAAAGTCTCAAGGCCGGGCAGTCGCTGACCGGCGTCACCTTGTCGCCGGCCGCCTGGCCGAAAAGCGCCTGGTGGACGAGCCTCGGCGACCCGCAACTTGACGGGCTGATCCGCGAAGCCCTGCAAGACAGCCCCGACATGCAGATTGCCGAGGCTCGCGCGCATCAGGCCAGCGCCGCGGCCTACGCCGCCGATGCCGAGCGCATGCCGACGCTCGATGCCAGTGCCGGGGTCAGCCGGTCCCGCCTGGCTCGGGATCAGGACCCGCAGGGGCAGGGCGGGGCGTATTCCACCCTGCGTAACCTCGGTGCCAGTTTCAATTACAACTTCGACCTTTGGGGTGGTCAGCGGGACGCCTGGGAAGCTGCACTGGGCGAGGCCCGTGCCGCCGAAGTCGACCAACAGGCCGCGCAGTTGACCCTGGCCGCCGACGTCGCCCGGGCCTACAGCGATCTGGGCCAGGCCCACATCATCCATGACCTGGCCAGCGAAGACCTCAAGCGTACCCGGCAGATGCTCGACCTGAGCAAACGCCGCTTGAGTTCGGGTATCGACAGCCAGTACCAGTTCCAGCAGACCGAGAGCCTGGAAGCCAGCTCGCAGGCCAGCCTGATCGACGCTGAAAAACGCCTGAACAGCGCGAAGATCGCCATGGCGGTGCTGCTCGGCAAGGGCCCGGATCGCGGCAATGAAATCCCCCGGCCCAAAGTCCTCCAGGCCAGCGCCGTAGCACTGCCATCGGTGTTGCCGGCCGAACTGCTCGGTCGCCGCCCGGACCTGATCGCCGCGCGCTGGCGTGTAGAGGCCGCGAGCAAAGACATCGACTCGGCGAAAACCCAGTTCTATCCCAACTTGAACCTGTCAGCCTCGGCCGGTGCCGAATCTTTGTTGGGTGACGCGATGTTCGGTTCGGCCAGTCGCTTCTTCAACGTCGGGCCGACGATCTCCCTGCCGATCTTCGACGGCGGACGCCTGCGCGCCAACCTCGATGCGCGCGACGCCGATTACGATCTGGCGGTGGCGCAGTACAACAAAAGTCTGGTGAAAGCACTCGGCGATGTCAGCGACACGATCAATCAGTTGCGTGACATCGGCCGGCAGATCGGCGCGCAGCAACACGCCACCGAGATCGCCCGGCAATCCTACGACACCGTGGTCCAGCGCTACGGTTCCGGCATCGGCAACTACCTGGACGTGCTCAGCATCGAGCAGCAACTGCTGCAGGCCCAGCGTCAGCTGGCCAACCTGAATGCCGAGCAGATCGACCTGTCGATCCAACTGATGCAGGCGCTGGGCGGAGGCTTCCAGGGTCAAACCCTGACCGCAGCCAACGCCACCCCAGCCACGCAGCACAACTAATTCAAGGTAACTGTCATGGCCACTGCCGAAAACACTCAAAAAGCCGCCGATGCTCATCAGGACACCGGCAATCCGCGCAAGCGCAAGATCATGCTGGTGCTTCTGGCCATTGTCGTGATCCTCGCCGGTGCCGGCGTCTGGGCCTATCACGAGCTCTACGGGCGCTGGAACGAGAGCACCGACGATGCGTATGTGAACGGCAATGTGGTGGAGATC
>NZ_JAEKEG010000151.1 GCF_016651255.1 Pseudomonas sp. TH10 | reverse complement strand
AGTCAGCGTAATGCTGGGTCGACGCCCAGATCATGTACAGCAGACTCGACGGCTCCACCGGCAAAATTCGTTTGTCTTCGACCCACTGACGAATCTTCGCTTCCTTCATTTTCGCCCAGTCATACAGACTGACATCCAGCGCCTCGCCCAACGTCGGTGCGCCATGGATGATTTCGTTGGCCCAGACTTTCGAGCCGTACGGCCGACTGCGAGAGTGGTTCATCTTGGCGCGGATGTAGCTGCTGAGAACCACGCGCGGGTCATCGAACATCTCAAAGCACAGCGCGTCCTGCTTCCATACCTCCAGCAGGTCGAACAGCACTGCACTGTAGAGTTCGCTCTTGGTGCTGAAGTAGTAATGCAGGTTGGAGCGCGGCAGTTGCACTTCGGCGGCAATGTCGGCCATGGCGGTACTGCCGAAGCCTTTCTCGGCGAAGACCTTTTCAGCCCCCAGCAGAATTTTCTCGACGTTACTGCGACGGATCTCGATCTTGTGATTGCCCATGAGGGCTCCCTGACGACAGCGTTGGTCAAGACTAGCATCCGCTCTACTTCGCGGCGACAGGGCAAAACGAAACTTCGTCCCGGCGCGCCCTGGAAGGTAAACTGCACCTCTCTTCAAACCTGTCCCAGAGGTAGTCCATGATGACGCTCAAGAAAAGCCTGACCACCGTCACCCTCCTCGGCTCGCTGTTCGCCGCCTCGTCGGTGTTCGCCCATGCCCACCTGAAAAGCCAGAGCCCGGCCGCCGACAGCACGGTCAGCGCACCGGCCGAGCTGCGCCTGGTATTTTCCGAAGGAGTGGAAGCGACCTTCACCAAGGTGACCCTCAGCAAGGACGGCAGCAACGTACCGGTTAAAAGCCTGGCCACCGAAGGCAGTGACAAGAAAACCCTGGTGGTGACGCCGCAAGCGCCTTTGACTGCCGGTGCATACAAGGTCGAATGGCACGCAGTGTCCGTCGATACCCACAAAAGCGAAGGCGCCTACAGCTTCAAGGTCGGTCAGTAATTCATGACGAGCGCGATGGTGCTGTGCCGCTTTCTGCATTTCACCGTGGTGCTGATGCTGGTCGGGGCCTGGGTGTTCACGCCCCTGCTGCTCGGGGCGTGGCATTACCACGCTGGATCAGCCGCTGGCGCGGGTGAGCCGATGGCTGGCAGCGGTGGCGTTGGTGAGCGGCGTCTGCTGGTTGCTGTTGATCACTGCCAGCATGGCCGGGGACTGGGCGGCCGCCCTTGATCTGCCGACCCTGCAACTGGTCATGGGCAACACGTTTTTCGGCCAGGTATGGCGCTGGCATCTGTTACTCAACGGGCTGGTGCTGACGTTGCTGTTCACACGCTGGCAGGCCTCCCTGTTGCCGCGCCTGGTATTGGGTGGCTTGTTGCTGGCGACGCTTGCACCCGTGGGCCATGGCGCGATGCTCGATGGCTGAGCGGCCAACTGCTGATCCTCAATCAGATCGTGCACCTGGTGTGCGTTGGCATCTGGCTGGGCGGCTTGATGCTGCTGGTGATGATCTTGCGCCAGGCATCAGTCCACCCGATCGGCGTCATTCTCCAGCGGTTCAGCGGTGTCGGGTATGCGTTGGTGGCCGGGCTGCTGATCACGGGTTTGATCAACGTGCGCGTGCTGACCGGGCAGTGGTGGCCGACGCCGTTGTTCAGCGGATTTGCCTTGATTCTGTTGATCAAGGCAATGATTGTGCTGGGGATGCTCGGCTTGGCGTTATTCAATCGCTTGCGCATGGATGATTGCGAACAGCGCATGGGCGCGCTCAGGCACAGCGTGATGCTGGAGTGGTTGCTCGGAATTGGCGCCGTAGCCGCCGTCTCGCTGCTCGGCACCCTGCCCCCGATGGTGGCCGCCTAGAATCAAAAGATCTTGCCCTAGAAGCCCTCCTGCGCCGCCGTATCAATGCTCACCACCACCGACATCCCCGGCCGCAGCCGCTCGCTCTCGTCCTGATCTTCGTCCACGGTAATCCGCACCGGCACCCGCTGGGCGATCTTGACGAAGTTGCCGGTGGCGTTGTCGGCTTGCAGCAGCGCAAATTCGGAACCGGTACCGGGTGAAATCCGCTGCACCCGGCCCTTGAACGTGCGGTGGTCCAGTGCATCCACCGTGAACGTCACCGGCTGGCCGACCCGCACGTTGTTCATCTGGGTTTCCTTCATGTTGGCAATCACCCACAGCTGATGCGGTACCAGGGCCATCAGCTGCGCGCCGGAGTTGACATAGGCCCCCAGACGTACACCGATCTGCCCCAGCTGGCCGTCCCGGGGCGCAACGATTCGGGTATTGGAAAGGTCGATGCGCGCCAGTTGCACTGCGGCATCCGCGCTCGCCACTGCCGCTTCCAGTGAGCCTCGATTGACGATCACTGACTGCAGATCCTGGCGGGCGATCTCCAGATTGGCCTGGGCCTGGGCGACCGCGGCAATCGACTGCGCGTTCGCCGCCAGGCTCACATCCAGCTCGCGCCTGGACACCGAACCATCGCGAACCAACTCGTTATTACGGCGCAGGTCGGCGGCACTTTTGCGCGCCTGCGCCTGGCTGTCGGCGACTGCTGCCTGGCGCAGCTTGATGGTGGCCTCGGCGCTGTTGCGTTGCTGCACTACGTTAGCCAGGCCGGCTTTTGCACCGCCAGTTGTGCCAGGGCCTGGTCCAGGCGCTGCTGGTAGATCCGGTCATCCAGGCGCACCAGCAAGTCGCCGGTCTTGACGAACTGGAAGTCCGACACCGGCACTTCATAAACATAGCCGCTGAGCTGCGGACCGATGATGGTCACCTGGCCGCGCACCAGTGCATTTTCCGTGGTCTCGATCGCGCTGCTGAACGGTGGCAACTGCCAGGCGTACAACACGATCAGCACACCCACCAGGGCGATCGCCGCAAAGCCCATCGATGAAAGCACCCGAACCCGTAGCGAGCGCGGCTCGGTGGCGGGTGTGGACGGTGGCGCGACGCCCTCGGGGGTGGCGGCAATGGCGTTGGTGGTCGTCGTGGTCGGTTCGGTCATGAAGGTGTGGCACCGCTGGTGGAGTCGGAAGGCGTTGGAGTGACGTTCTTTGTAGTGCTCATCAGCCACAGGGCGCGAATGGAGATCCAGATCATCGTCAGCACAGCGATCACTGCGATGAGCATGAACACGTCGTTATAGGCCAGCACATTGGCCTCGCGCGTAGCGGCCGTCGCCAGGCTGCGTATGCCCTGCAGATTGCGCAAGGCTGGATCGGCGATCACCGAACCCAGGGCATTGCTGCCGCTCTGGACCCGGGCAGCCACCAGCGGATCGGTCAACACCAGGTGTTCGACAATGTTACTGGAGTGAAATTTCTCGCGAACGATCTGAAAAGTGCCCGGCAACGCTGCTCCGATCAAGCCGCCGAGGTTCTGGCAAATACCAAACAGCACCGAGAAGCTCACCAGGTTGCGTGGGTTGGTCAATACATTGCGCGTGCCCAGGACCATGGTCGGCCCGAGAAAAATGTGCTGCCGAACGCCAGCAGAAACTGGCTGAGATAGAGGTTTTCCGGGCGCGTCAGATTATTGGAAAAACTGTCCATGACCGAACCGGTCGCCATCAGCGCCAGCGAGATGATCAGTGGCATGAGCAGGTGTTTCGGGTTGATGGTCAGCGCACTGGTTGCCAGGCCGGCAACACTGCCGATCAGCATCACCACGTAAAGACTGTGCAACTGCTCGCTGCTCATGTTGAGGGTCTGCATGAAACCCACGGCGCCGGTGGATTGCTCGGAAGTGACCATGCGAATCAGCACCACCGCCAGCGCCAGACGGATCATCACTCCACTGCCCAGCCAACGCGTCATCAACATCGGGTTGCTGCGATTGTGCTCAATGGCCAGGCCGGTGAGGATCAGCGCAATCGAGGCGGCCAACGCCACGCCTATCCAGTTGGCCTCCAGCCACCAGTCGATCCGTCCCAGCGACAGCACTGCGCACAGCAGCGCCACGCCCGTGGCAAGAATCGCGAAGGTCAGGAAGTCGAGTTTTTCGAAGGTTTTGAAGCGATCGCCCGGTGGCAACTTGAGCATCAAGACACAGCCCAGCGACAACAGCGCCATGCCCAATTCGAACAGGTACAAACCGCGCCATTCAGCAATCTGCAGCAGATCTTCGGAAAACAATCGCGCCAGTGGCAGCGCCAGTTGTGAAGTACCAAGACCGAGCACCAGCGCCTTCATCCGCCATTTCGCCGGGAACGCCTGCACCATGTAATACAGACCCAGCGAACTGAGCGCCGCGCCGACCATGCCGTGGGCGGCACGCACCGCCACGGCCGAGTTCAAGTCGTTGACGAACAAATGGCCGAAGGTCACCAGCGCATACAGCACCAGAAACACCTCGGTGAATGCGCGCAGACCGAACTGCTGGCGAAACTTCACCAGCAACAGGTTCATCGAGACGTTGGTCATCACGTACGCCGCCGGCAGCCAGGCCATTTCTGCGGTGGTCGCGCCGAGTGCGCCTTGCAGATAAGTCAGGTTGGCCACCACCAGCGAGTTGCCCAAACCACCGGTCAACGCCACCAACAGCCCGACCAGCGCATAGGCCAGGCGCTTCGGATTGGAGTGCAACGGCGTCGAGGGGGAACCGGGCAGGCTGGGCTTCTCGTGCGGCTGCCAGTTGCGCGGGGCGTAGTGATCCATTGAATAGCCTTGTGTCGGAGGTGGTGCCAGTTTGCCGTAAAACCTTGTTAGCCAACACCCATATCCCGTCGGTCCATCGCCCTCCCGGCCCTCAGAGGTCACGGCGCCCTCAAGCATGAAGTCATCGTATAACTTCCGATTGACAACCCGCTAACACCTCGCAAATAATCACCCCTATGTTGTACGACGACGTATAACAACTATAAAAACAAAAATACAAAAGGGAGCGTCACTGTGAGTCAACTCGTCCGCCATTCCTTCGCCTGCACCCCCGCCCGACTTTTGCCCGCCGTCATACCCTCAGCCTGCTCAGCCTCGGCGGGATCGTTCTGGCCCTGCCCCTCGCCAGCCAGGCAGAAGGCTTTCTGGAAGACAGCAAAGCCACGCTGAACCTGCGCAACGCCTACTTCAACCGTAACTTCGTCAACCCTGATCATCCGCAGAGCAAGGCTGAAGAATGGACGCAGAACTTCATTCTCGACGCCAGATCCGGCTTCACCCAAGGCCCGGTCGGCTTCGGCCTCGACGTGCTCGGGTTGTATTCGCAAAAGCTCGATGGCGGCAAAGGCTCCGGCGGCACGCAGTTGCTGCCGATTCACGATGACGGGCGTCCGGCGGACAACTTTGGCCGCCTCGGCGTGGCATTGAAGGCCAAGGTCTCGCAGACTGAATTGAAGGTCGGCGAATGGATGCCAGTGCTGCCGATCCTTCGTTCCGACGACGGCCGCTCTCTGCCACAAACCTTTCGCGGCGGCCAGATCACCTCCACCGAAATCAACGGCCTGACGGTTTATGGCGGCCAGTTCCGTGGCAACAGTCCGCGTAACGATGCAAGCATGGAAGACCTGTCAATGAACGGCAAAGGCGCGTTCACCTCGGACCGCTTCAACTTCGGCGGCGGCGAGTACACATTCAACGACAAGCGCACTCTGGTCGGCGTGTGGTACGCCGAACTCAGCGACATCTATCAGCAGCAGTACTTCAACCTCAGCCACAGTCAGCCGTTGGGCGACTGGACGCTCGGCGCCAACCTCGGTTTTTTCAACGGCAAGGAAGACGGCAGCGCCCTGGCCGGCGATCTCGACAACAAGACCGCATTCGCCCTGCTCTCGGCCAAATACGGCGGCAACACCTTCTACGTCGGCCTGCAGAAACTCACTGGCGACAGTGCGTGGATGCGCGTCAACGGCACCAGCGGCGGCACCCTGGCCAACGACAGCTACAACGCCAGTTACGACAACGCCAAAGAACGTTCCTGGCAACTGCGTCACGACTACAACTTCGCCGCCCTCGGCGTTCCCGGCCTGACCCTGATGAACCGCTACATCAGCGGCGATAACGTGCACACCGGGACCATCACCGACGGCAAGGAATGGGGCCGCGAGTCGGAACTGGCCTACACCGTGCAGAGCGGGTCGCTGAAAAATCTCAACGTGAAATGGCGCAACGCGACCATTCGCCGGGACTTCAGCACCAACGAGTTTGACGAGAACCGGATCTTTATCAGCTATCCGATTTCGTTGTTGTAATCCGCCCGGCGGCGAAGCGGTTTGAATACCTTGCATCGACTTTCAACCTAAGTCGCGTTGACAAGTTCCGGAAACCCTACCGATACTTCAGCGCAGTCATACGACAACCTACAACAAACCTAATAACAACGTGTAAGGGATTGCCATGACGTCTACCTCTACTCCCCGCGCCCCGTTCAACCGTCTGCTGCTGACCGGTGCTGCCGGCGGCCTGGGCAAAGTTCTGCGCGAACGCCTGCGCCCCTACGCCAACGTGCTGCGCCTTTCGGACATCGCCGCCCTCGCCCCGGCCGTCGATGATCGCGAAGAAATCGTGCTGTGCGACCTCGCCGACAAACAGTCGGTTCATGAACTGGTCGAAGACGTTGATGCGATCCTGCACTTCGGTGGCGTGTCCGTTGAGCGGCCGTTCGAAGAGATCCTCGGCGCCAACATTTGCGGGGTCTTCCACATCTATGAAGCGGCGCGCCGCCATGGCGTGAAGCGGGTGATCTTCGCCAGCTCCAACCATGTCATCGGTTTCTACAAACAGGACGAACAACTCGACGCCAGCTCCCCTCGCCGCCCCGATGGCTACTACGGCTTGTCCAAATCCTACGGCGAGGACATGGCCAGTTTCTACTTCGATCGCTACGGTATCGAGACCGTCAGCATCCGCATCGGCTCCTCGTTCCCCGAGCCGCAAAACCGCCGAATGATGCACACCTGGCTGAGCTTCGGTGACCTGACCCAGCTGCTCGAACGCGCACTCCATGCACCCAACGTGGGCCATACCGTGGTTTACGGCATGTCCGCCAACAAGGACGTCTGGTGGGACAACCGCTTCGCCGATCACCTCGGTTTCGAGGCCAGGGACAGCTCCGAAGTGTTCCGCCAACAAGTCGAAGCGCAGCCAATGCCGGCGGACGATGACCCGGCACGAATCTATCAGGGCGGCGCCTTCGTCGCGGCTGGCCCGTTCGGCGACTGATCACTCTGACAACGACACAAGGGAATGAATATGCAAGCCGAATTGATCGTCGATGCCCGCAACGCGGTGGGCGAAAGCCCGGTCTGGGTGCCAGAGGAAAATGCGTTGTACTGGGTCGACATTCCTAATCGCGGACTGCAACGCTGGAGCGCCGACACCGGCCATGTGCACGCCTGGAAAGCCCCGCAGATGCTCGCCTGCATCGCCCGCCATCGTCATGGTGGCTGGGTCGCGGGCATGGAAAACGGCTTCTTTCATCTCAAGCCGGACAACGATGGCAGCCTCGACAGCGAGCTGTTGGCCAGCGTCGAGCACGGCCGCGCAGACATGCGCCTCAACGACGGTCGCTGTGATCGTCAGGGCCGCTTCTGGGCCGGCAGCATGGTATTGAACATGGGCGCCAACGCCGCCAACGGCAGCCTTTATCGCTACAGCGCCGGGCAGACTGGGCCACTGGAAGCCAGGCTGGGCGGGTTCATCGTGCCCAATGGCCTGGGCTTCAGCCCGGATGGCCGCACCCTATATCTCTCCGACTCACACCCGCTGGTCCAGCAGATCTGGGCCTTCGACTATGACATCGACACGGGTATCCCAACCAACCGCCGACTGTTCGTCGACATGAACCAGTACGAAGGTCGTCCCGACGGTGCCGCGGTGGACGCCGAGGGTTGCTACTGGATCTGCGCCAATGACGCCGGGCTGATTCATCGCTTTACCCCCGATGGCCGCCTCGACCGATCGCTGGCGGTACCTGTGAAAAAACCGACGATGTGCGCCTTCGGTGGCAGTCGGCTCGACACGCTGTTCGTGACGTCGATCCGCCCCGGTGACGACCAGGATCCGCAGTCACTGGCCGGTGGCGTGTTCGCCCTCAACCCTGGCGTCCGGGGTTTGCCGGAACCGCTGTTCAATCACTTGCTGTAAACGCCCTTGCTGAATCTGCTGTGCCTTGAATAAAAAAACAACAAGACTGGAGAACCCCATGGACTTCAAACGCACCTTGCTCGCCGTCGCTCTACCGTTGGCCTTCACCTTCACCAGTGCCGCCCAGGCGCTGGAGATCAAATTCGCCGATGTGCATCCCGCCGGTTATCCCACCGTGGTGGCCGAAGAGCAGCTGGGTAAAACCCTGGTGGCCGACAGTGACGGCAAGCTGACTTTCAAGATGTTTGCCGGCGGCGTACTCGGCTCGGAAAAGGAAGTGGTCGAACAGGCGCAGGTCGGCGCGATCCAGATGACCCGCGTCAGCCTGGGTATCGTCGGCCCGGTGGTACCGGATGTGAACGTGTTCAACATGCCGTTCATCTTCCGCGATCAGGCGCACATGCGTGCGGTCATCGATGGCGAAGTCGGCGATGCGATTCTCGACAAGATCAGCAACTCCGAATTCGGCCTGGTGGCCCTGGCCTGGATGGACGGCGGTACGCGCAATATCTACACCAAAAAACCGGTGCGCAAACTTGAAGACCTCAAGGGCATGAAGATCCGCGTGCAAGGCAACCCCATGTTCATCGAGACCATCAACGCCATGGGCGGCAACGGCATTGCCATGGACACCGGCGAGATCTTCAGCGCCTTGCAGACCGGGGTGATCGACGGCGCGGAAAACAACCCGCCAACCCTGCTTGAACACAACCATTTTCAGAACGCCAAGTTCTACAGCCTGACCGGGCACCTGATCCTGCCCGAGCCCATTGTGATGTCGAAAATCACCTGGGAAAAACTCACCCCCGATCAGCAGACGCTGGTGAAGAAAGCCGCCAAGGCTGCGCAGGCAGAGGAGCGCGTGCTGTGGGATGCCAAATCCGCCAGCAGCGAGGAAAAACTCAAAGCCGCAGGCGTCGAGTTCATCACCGTCGACAAGAAACCCTTCTACGAGGCCACCGCCTCGATTCGCGAGAAATACGGCGCGCCTTACGCCGACCTGATCAAACGCATCGAAGCCGTTCAGTAACCCTCCCGACCCTCAACGAAAGGCCCGGCGGCGCTGGCGTGCATTGACGCCCGCGTCCGCCCGGTTACGGTGGAACCCGATGAAGAATTCGCTGCTGCGCCTCAACGACATCTTGTACATGACCTGCATCTGGGTCGCCGGCCTGTCCGTGCTGACCATCGCCCTGATCATTCCCTGGGGCGTGTTTGCCCGTTACGCCCTCGGCACCGGTTCGAGTTGGCCGGAGCCCACCGCTATCTTGCTGATGATGGTCTTCACCTTCATCGGCGCCGCCGCCAGTTACCGCGCAGGTGCCCACATGGCGGTGGCGATGGTCACCGACCGTTTGCCACCGAATCTGCGCAAAACCATGAGCATCGTTTCGCAATTATTAATGGCCACCATCTGCCTGTTCATGACGATCTGGGGCGCCAAGCTGTGCGCCTCGACGTGGAACCAGTTCATGAGTGCCCTGCCGACATTGCGCGTGGGCATCACTTACATGCCGATCCCGCTGGGCGGCGCGCTGACGCTGATTTTTGTCGTGGAAAAACTGCTGTTCGGCGACCAGAGCAACCGTCGGGTTGTGCGGTTCGACATGGTTGAAGAAAACGAAGGGGCTGCCTGATGGACGCATTGATTCTGCTGGGCAGTTTTATCGCTTTGATCCTGATGGGCATGCCTGTCGCCTACGCCCTCGGACTGTCGGCGTTGATTGGTGCGTGGTGGATCGACATCCCGTTCCAGGCCCTGATGATTCAGGTCGCGGGCGGGGTGAACAAATTCTCCCTGCTGGCGATTCCGTTCTTCGTGCTCGCGGGTGCGATCATGGCCGAAGGTGGCATGTCCCGCCGGTTGGTCGCCTTTGCCGGCGTGCTGGTCGGGTTCGTGCGTGGCGGTCTGTCGTTGGTCAACATCATGGCCTCGACGTTTTTCGGCGCAATCTCCGGTTCGTCGGTAGCCGACACCGCGTCGGTAGGCTCGGTGCTGATTCCGGAAATGGAGCGCAAAGGTTATCCACGCGACTTCTCCACGGCGGTGACCGTGAGCGGTTCGGTGCAAGCGTTGCTGACACCGCCGAGCCACAACTCGGTGCTCTATTCGCTGGCAGCCGGTGGCACCGTTTCGATTGCTTCGCTGTTCATGGCCGGCGTCGTGCCGGGCCTGTTGATGAGCGCGTGTCTGATGGTGCTGTGCCTGATCTTCGCGCGCAAACGCGACTATCCGAAAGGCGAAGTCATCCCGCTGCGCGAGGCGCTGAAAATCTGCGGCGAAGCGCTGTGGGGGCTGATGGCGATGGTGATCATCCTCGGCGGGATTCTCTCGGGGATTTTCACTGCCACAGAATCGGCAGCGATTGCGGTGCTCTGGGCGTTCTTCGTGACCATGTTCATCTACCGTGACTACAAATGGCGTGAACTGCCGAAACTGATGCACCGCACCGTGCGCACCATTTCGATCGTGATGATCCTGATCGGCTTCGCCGCGAGCTTCGGCTACATCATGACCCTGATGCAGATCCCGGCGAAAATCACCACGCTGTTCCTGACGCTGTCGGACAACCGCTATGTGATCCTGATGTGCATCAACGTCATGCTGTTATTGCTCGGCACGGTGATGGACATGGCGCCGCTGATCCTGATCCTCACGCCGATTCTGATGCCGGTGATTCTCGGCATCGGCGTTGATCCGGTGCAGTTCGGCATGATCATGCTGGTTAACCTGGGGATCGGGCTGATAACGCCGCCGGTGGGCGCGGTGTTGTTTGTCGGTTCAGCGGTGGGAAAAGTGAGTATCGAGAGCACGGTGAAAGCGCTGATGCCGTTTTACGCGGTGTTGTTCCTGGTGTTGATGCTGGTGACGTACATTCCCGCCATTTCCCTGTGGTTACCGCACTTGGTGTTGTAAAAGGCAAATGCAGCCCCTGCAGGAGCTGTCGTAGGAGCTGTCGAGTGAAACGAGGCTGCGATCTTTTGATTTTGCTTTTTTACAATCATAAGCAAGAGCAAAAGATCGCAGCCTCGTTGCACTCGACAGCTCCTACAGGGATCTCGGTGTTTTTCAGACAGGTTAACGGCTATGGCGCCAACACTGCTCGAACTCGAAGACGAACTCACCCACCTGACCCTTGCCCCCGAACTCGGCGGCAGCATCGTCAACTGGACCGTACGCAGTACCGGCCAGCCATTGCTGCGGCACAACGATGCGCAGGCATTGAACACCGGCCTGCCGGGCAAGCTCGGCTGCTTCCCGCTGGTGCCCTGGTCCAACCGGATCGCCGAAGGCGGTTTCGACTGCCCCGATGGCTGGCTTGCCCTGGCGCCCAACAGCCTCACCGACCCGCTACCCATCCACGGCAGTGCCTGGCAACAGCCATGGCAGGTCGTTTCCCACACGCAGGATGAAGTGGTGCTGCAGCTGGACTGCAGCATCCCCTTTGCCTATCGCGCCCGGCAACGCTTTCACTTGAGCGAGGGCCGCCTGAGTATCGAGGTGCAGGTTACGCATCTGGCCGAGCGTGCCGCGTGGCATGGGCTGGGACTGCATCCCTATCTGCCGCGCACCGCCGGCACCCGTCTGCAGGCAACTGCCCGACAGGTCTGGATGTGCGACGCGTCCAGACTGCCTACCCGAATTGATTCGATCCCCGACCGATGGGATTTTCAGCAACTGCAAGCGCTGCCGGACACCCTGGTCGACAACGGTTTCTGCCAATGGGACGGCCACTGCCTGATCCAGCAACCGGATCTGGGCTACGAACTGCAGTGCGAGGCCAGCGGCTGCGATTATTACCTGCTGTATTGCCCGGTTGGCTTGGGATTCTTCTGTATCGAACCGGTAAGCCACCCGGTCAATGCCCATCACCTGCCCGGGCGGCCGGGCTTGCGCCTGCTGGCACAAGGTCAGTCTGCCGAGCTGGGTTTCAGCCTGCAGTATCGCGCGCTGCCCTACCCCAGCAACTGACTGAGCACCGCGCGCAACTTGCCAGGCTTCACCGGTTTGTTCAGCAGCGGTGCATCCAGGCGCCGCAATGAGCGACGGCATTGATCGGTGCGATCGGCGGTGATGATGACGGCAGGAATCGGTTGGGCAAAATGCTCGCGCAAGTGCCTGACCACTTCACAGCCCACCACCCCGTGATCCAGGTGATAGTCGGCCAGGATCAGCTCCGGCGCCCGCCCGGCCAGTGCGCTCAACGCCGAGGCCTGGTCGGTGGCCGTCACCACCTCGCAGCCCCACTGCCCGAGCAGCGCCCGCATGCTGTCAAGGATGCTGACTTCATTGTCCAGCACCAGCAAACGACGCCCCGGCAACGGATTACCGGTGCCCGGCTGCGGCGCCGCGAGGCTGATCGGCAGCGGCACTTCCCGGGACATGGGCACCTCGATGCTGAATCTGGAACCACGCCCCGGCAGCGAATGAACCTGCACGCGGTACTCGAGAATCTTGGCGATGCGCTCGACAATCGCCAGCCCCAACCCGACGCCCTTGCGATCGGCAGCGCGGCCGACATCCAGTTGGTTGAACTCGAGGAAAATCGAATCCAGGCGGTCCGGGGCAATCCCGCGCCCGGTGTCCCACACCTCCAGGCGCAGCATCTCGCCCCGGGGCCGGGCCGCCAGCAGGATGCTGCCCTGGTCGGTGTAACGGCAGGCATTGCTGAGAAAATTGCGCAGGATGCGCCGTCATCAGGCGCAAGTCGGTGCGGATCGCGTAGTCGCCCATGTGCACGCGCAGGTGCAGGCCGTCGGCCTCGGCCACGGACTGGAACTCGGATACCAGGGGGCCAAGCAACTCGTCGAGGCGATACAGCGCGATGTCCGGTTTGACGGCGGCCTGGTCGAGCCGTGAAATGTCCAGCAGGTCCGTGAGCAGGTCTTCGGCGCCTTCCAGTGCCTGATGGGTACGCTCCACCAGGACCTGCTCGATGTCGGGCAACTTGCGCTCGCGCAAGGTCGAGATCAGCAGGCGCGCGGCGTTGAGCGGTTGCAGCAGGTCATGGCTGGCGGCGGCGAGGTACTTGTCCTTGCTGCGATTGGCGGCCTCGGCGGCGTCCCGGGCCTCGAGCAGTTCGTCGGTGCGCGCGTTGACCCGCTGTTCCAGTTCGTCGTTGAGCTGTTGCAGGCGTTCCTGGGCCAGTTTGCGCTCGGTGATGTCGGCCACAAAACCTTCCACCAGGCCTTCCTGATCAGGCTTGAGCAACAGGTTCATCAACACGTCGAGGCTGCTGCCGTCCTTGCGCCGCAATTGGGTTTCGTAGCCGTGCAGGCTGCCCTGGTGCCTGAGGATCTCGCCAATATTGGCCAGCTCCTGCGCGCCGCCGACGAACAGGTTGCTCGCCAGGTCCGCCAGGGAGAACAACACGTCCTGGGGATCCTGGTAGCCGAGCATCCGCGCCAGCGCCGGATTGGCCGCACGCATGCCTTCGAGCAGGCTGGCCTGGAAGATCCCGTGCACGGCATTTTCAAACAGCCATTTGTAGCGATTGCGTTCGGCTTCCAGCTCTTCCAGGCGCGCGGCCAGCTCCGGGTAGTGGCTCTTGCGCGCCGAGTGGCTGCCTAGTCCCAGCAGCCCGGCCAGCGCCCGTTGCTGCTCGTCAGAGGGCTTCGCCATAGACGACCTCGACATCACGCTGACTGGACTCGCGAGGGTTGGTGAGGATGCACGGGTCGTCCATGGCGTGCTGCGAGAGGAACGGAATATCGGCAGTGCGCACGCCGTGCAAGCCGAGGGTTTCGTGGAAGCCGATGGCGTGTTTGAGCGCGATCAGATGCTCCACCAGACGCCCGCAGATCTGCCGGTGATTGAGGCCACGGCAGTCAATGCCAAAGGTCTCGGCGATGACCTTGAAACGCTCCGGCGCCGAGTTGTAGTTGAACGCCACCACGTGTTCCACCAGCACCGCATTGCACAGGCCATGGGGCAGGTCGAGGAAACCGCCCAGGCTGTGGGACATCGCATGCACCGCACCGAGGATCGCGTTGGAAAACGCCAGCCCGGCCTGCATGCTGCCGAGCATGATTTTCTCGCGCAGGGCAATGACCGTGGGGTTGGCGATCATCTGCACCAGGTTACCGTTGATCAGGCGCATGGCTTCCAGCGCATGGGGATCGGTCAAGGGCCCGTGCCCGGTCGACACGAAAGCCTCGATCGCGTGCACCAGGGCATCGATGCCGGTGCAGGCCGACAGGAACGGGTCCATGCTCAAGGTGGTTTCCGGGTCGATCAGCGACACGTCCGGCACCACCGCCTTGCTGACGATGGAGAACTTCATGCGCTCCTGCTGGTTGGAGATGATCACGAATTGCGAAACATCCGCCGAGGTGCCGGCGGTCGTGGGGATCAGGATCAGCGGCGGGCTCGGCACGCGAATGGTGTCCACCCCTTCGAACTCGAGGATGTTGCGGCCATGGGCGACGACGATGCCGATGCCCTTGCCGCAATCCATCGGGCTGCCGCCGCCGCCCACGGCGACGATCACATCGCAGTGGTTTTCCCGGTACAGCTCGGCACCGAGCATGACTTCTTCGACCCGGGGATTGGGCGACACGTCGCTGTAGAGAAAGTAGTCGATGCCCTGGGCCTGCAGGCTGGCCTCGACATCGGCCACCCACCCGGCGGCAATCACCCCGGGGTCACTGACCACCAGGACCTTGCGCGCACCGAAGGTCTTGGCATAGTTGCCGACGTTATGCCGGCAACCGGCACCGAAGATGATTTCAGGTGAAACGAATTTACGCAGCTGGCTGAGACTTTGGCTCATTGGAAAGCCTGTGTTTTTATTGTTTTGGAAGGTAAAGCCACACTACCCCATCCGGCGGTGAATGCAATCAGACCAATGGGTAGCTAAAGGCTGAAATGACAACAGATTCCTTGCGGGAGCCGGCTTGCCGGCGATGAGGCCCTGAAGCCTTGCGTAGATTGTGCGCACGCCATCGTCGGCAAGCCGGCTCCTCCGGGGGCGTGTGCATGGATGTTATCCGCGGTAGATCAGGCGTGAGGCCTTTTCGTTGCGCAGCGTCAGGTGCTCCATGCCCAGGCCGGGCGCATCGGCCTCGTCCCGGGCCTTGAGGATAACGCCGTGGTGCGCCGATTTGCTGCACACCGGGTCGGCATTCTCGGCATCGCCGGTCAGCATGAACGCCTGGCACCGACACCCGCCCAGGTCCTTAGTGCTTTTCATCGCAGGAGCGGCAAGGCTCCTTCATCCAGTCGTCGCCACGAAAACGGTTGAAGCCGAACGAGTCGGTCCAGATGTGCTCGATGCTGTGCTCGCGCACATTGGGGAAGACCACCGGGAGCTGCCTGGCACTGTGGCATGGCAGTGCGGTGCCGTCCGGGGTGATGTCGAGAAACAGGTTGGCCCAGCCGTTCATGCAGGTCTTGGGGCGTTCTTCATAGTAATCCGGCGTGACGAAGATCAGCTTGCAGGGATGACCTTCGGCCTCGAGACGCGCGCGGTACTGGTTGGTAATGCGCTCGGCGCGCTGCAACTGCTCACGGGTGGGCAACAGCCCGACCCGGTTGAGCTCGGCCCAGCCGTAGAACTGGCAGGTCGCCAACTCGACGAAATCCGCTTCCAGCTCCAGGCACAGCTCGATGATGCGGTCGATCTGGTCGATGTTGTGCCGATGGGTGACAAAATTCAGCACCATCGGATAACCCTGGGCCTTTACCGCCCGGGCCATGGCCAGCTTCTGCGCAAAGGCCTTGCGCGAACCGGCGAGCATGTTGTTGACCGCCTCGTCGGCCGCTTGAAAACTGATCTGGATATGGTCCAGCCCGGCAACCTTGAAGTCGCGCACCTTCTGCTCGGTCAGGCCGATGCCGGAGGTGATCAGGTTGGTGTAGTAACCCATGTCCCTCGCGGCTTTGATCAACTCGGCCAGGTCTTGCCTCACCAGCGGCTCGCCTCCTGAAAAGCCGAGCTGCGCCGCGCCCATCTCCCGCGCTTCGCGGAATACGCGAATCCATTCCTCGGTGCTCAGCTCCGCACCCTGCCGGGCAAAATCCAGCGGGTTGGAGCAATAGGGGCACTGCAGTGGACAACGATAGGTCAGCTCCGCCAGCAGCCACAGCGGTGGACCGGGTTGCGGTTTGCTCCCGTTCACAGGTCAATCCCCCGGTGCCAGACGTTCTGCGTGGTCACGCTATGGTAAGGCGGGCGCTGCAGTTCATAGGCCATGCTCATGGCGTCGAGCATGCTCCACAATACATCAAGCTTGAATTGCAGGATTTCCAGCATGCGTTGCTGCCCCTCCAGGGTGAGGTAGTGCGCCAGGGTAATGCGCAGGCCGTGCTCGACATCCCGACGCGCCTGGCCCAGGCGGGTGCGAAAGTAGTCGTAGCCGGCGCTGTCGATCCATGGGTAATGGCTCGGCCAGGCGTCGAGACGTGATTGGTGGATCTGCGGCGCGAACAGCTCGGTCAGGGAGCTGCTGGCTGCTTCCTGCCAGCAGGCGCGCCGGGCAAAATTGACGTAGGCGTCCACGGCAAAACGTACGCCGGGCAACACCAGTTCCTGGGAGAGAATCTGTTCGCGATCGAGCCCCACGGCTTCACCCAGACGCAGCCAGGCTTCGATGCCGCCTTCGCTGCCAGGCACGCCGTCGTGGTCGAGGATGCGTTGCAGCCATTCACGCCGCACTTCGCGATCGGGGCAGTTGGCGAGGATCGCAGCGTCCTTCAGGGGGATGTTCACCTGGTAATAAAACCGATTGGCGACCCAGCCCTGGATCTGTTCGCGGGTAGCACGACCGGCGTACATGGCTTGGTGGAAGGGGTGGTGGATGTGGTAGTAGGCGCCTTT
>NZ_JAEKEG010000150.1 GCF_016651255.1 Pseudomonas sp. TH10 | reverse complement strand
GGGCGGTTTGTACAACCGCCGTAAACTGGCTGCCTGAATTTTTTGCTGTAAATAAAGAGCGCGGAGACCCAATGTCGTCTTTTGCCGAAATGATCAAAAACATCACCCCGGACATCTACGAGAGCCTGAAACTGGCCGTGGAGATCGGTAAGTGGTCCGACGGTGGCAAGCTCACCGCCGAGCAGCGCGAGCTGTCGTTGCAGGCGATGATCGCCTGGGAAATCCAGAACCTGCCTGAAGATCAGCGCACCGGTTACATGGGCCCGCAAGAGTGTGCGTCGAAGTCGATCGAAGTGCCGAACATCCTGTTCAAGTCGGACGCTATCCATTGATCGAGATTGGCCGCGGTGCAATCAGCAAAATGTCGGCGCGCCTGGACGGGCCGAACGTGCAATACGCGTTTCGTCTGGATGACGTCGAGGTGCCGGTCAATCCATTGATCGGCACCACGGTGCGTCTGGAATACCTGGGGGCGATCCACTGCACCCATTGCGGGCGCAAGACCAAGACCAGTTTCAGCCAGGGCTACTGCTACCCGTGCATGACCAAACTGGCCCAGTGTGACCTGTGCATCATGAGCCCCGAACGTTGCCACTTCGACGCCGGCACCTGCCGTGATCCGGAGTGGGGCCAGACGTTCTGCATGACCGATCACATCGTCTACCTGTCCAACTCGTCAGGGGTGAAAGTGGGGATTACCCGCGCCACCCAGTTGCCGACCCGCTGGATCGATCAGGGCGCGCGCCAGGCGTTGCCGATCATGCGGGCGTCGACCCGCCAGCAGTCGGGCTTTGTCGAGGACCTGTTCCGCAGTCAGGTCGCGGACAAGACCAACTGGCGTGCTTTACTCAAGGGCGAGGCAGTGTCCGTGGACCTGGCGCAAATCCGTGACCAGTTGTTCGACAGCTGCGCCGAGGGGCTGCAAGGCTTGCAAGAGCGATTCGGCCTACAAGCGATTCAGACGATTGCCGATGTAGAACCTCTCGAAATCCGCTATCCGGTCGAGCAATACCCGGCCAAAATCGTCAGCTTCAACCTGGACAAGAACCCGATTGCCGAAGGCACGTTGATGGGGATCAAAGGCCAGTACCTGATCTTCGACACCGGCGTGATCAACATTCGTAAGTACACGGCTTATCAGCTCGCCGTGCATCAATAAGGACTCCAGCATGCGCACCGAACAACCGAAGATGATTTACCTGAAGGACTATCAGGCGCCCGAGTACCTGATCGACGAAACACACCTGACCTTCGAGTTGTTCGAGGATCACAGCCTGGTGCACGCGCAACTGGTGATGCGCCGCAACCCGGCGCGTGGCCCGGGCCTGCCGCCGCTGGTACTCGATGGTCAGCAGCTGGAACTGCTCTCGGTGACCCTCGCCGACAAAGAGTTGGCCGAGGGCGATTACCAACTGACCGAAAACCACCTGACCCTGCAACCGACCAGCCCTGCGTTCACGGTCGACACCAGCGTCAAGATCCACCCGGAAACCAACACCGCGCTGGAAGGCCTGTACAAATCCGGCACGATGTTCTGCACCCAGTGCGAGGCCGAAGGCTTCCGCAAGATCACCTATTACCTCGACCGCCCGGACGTGATGAGCAAGTTCACTACTACCGTGGTCGCTGAGCAGCACAGCTATCCGGTGCTGCTCTCCAACGGCAACCCGATCGCATCGGGCCCGGGCGAAGACGGCCGCCACTGGGCAACCTGGGAAGACCCGTTCATGAAACCGGCGTACCTGTTCGCGCTGGTGGCCGGTGACTTGTGGTGCGTTGAAGACACCTTCACCACCATGACCCATCGCAACGTTGCGCTGCGCATCTACGTCGAGCCGGAAAACATCGACAAGTGCCAGCACGCGATGAACAGCCTGAAGAAGTCGATGCGCTGGGACGAAGAGGTCTATGGTCGCGAGTACGATCTGGACATCTTCATGATCGTCGCCGTGAATGACTTCAACATGGGTGCGATGGAGAACAAGGGTCTCAATATCTTCAACTCCAGCGCCGTGCTGGCCCGCGCCGAAACCGCCACCGACGCCGCGCATCAGCGCGTCGAAGCGATCGTCGCCCACGAATACTTCCACAACTGGTCGGGCAACCGCGTGACCTGCCGCGACTGGTTCCAGCTGTCGCTGAAGGAAGGCTTCACGGTGTTCCGTGACTCCGGCTTCTCCGCCGACATGAACTCGGCCACGGTCAAGCGCATTCAGGACGTGGCTTATCTGCGAACCCACCAGTTCGCCGAAGATGCCGGCCCGATGGCCCATGCCGTGCGCCCGGACAGCTTCATCGAGATTTCCAACTTCTACACCCTGACCGTGTACGAAAAGGGCTCGGAAGTGGTCGGCATGATCCACACCTTGCTCGGCGCTGAAGGCTTCCGTAAGGGCAGCGATCTGTATTTCGAACGCCATGACGGTCAAGCCGTGACGTGCGACGATTTCATCAAGGCCATGGAAGATGCCAACGGCGTCGACCTCACCCAGTTCAAGCGCTGGTACAGCCAGGCCGGCACGCCACGTCTGGCGGTGAGCGAGTCTTACGACGCTGCGGCGAAAACCTACAGCCTGACCTTCCGCCAGAGCTGCCCGGAAACCCCGGACAAGGTTGAAAAACTGCCGTTCGTGATCCCGGTCGAACTCGGCCTGCTCGACAGCAAGGGCAACGAAATTGCCCTGCGTCTGGCCGGTGAAACCTCGGCGCAAGGCACCACCCGCGTGATCTCTGTGACGGAAGCCGAGCAGACCTTCACCTTCGTCGACATCGCCGAACAACCGCTGCCATCGTTGCTGCGCGGCTTCTCGGCGCCGGTGAAACTGAGCTTCCCGTACAATCGCGATCAACTGATGTTCCTCATGCAGCATGACAGCTGACGGCTTCAACCGTTGGGATGCCGGCCAGCAATTGTCGGTGCAGGTGCTGCAGGAGCTGATCGGCGCAGCAGCAGAAGGGCGAGAGCGCTGGTGCTTGATCAGCGTCTGATTTCGGCGCTGAAAACCGTGCTGTCCGACGAGTCGCTCGACCAGGCGATGGTCGCCGAAATGCTTTCGCTGCCGGGTGAGGCGTACCTTACTGAAATCAGCGAAGTGGCGGATGTCGACGCCATTCATATCGCGCGTGAGTTCGCGCGCAAGCAACTGGCGAACAACCTGTTTGAACCGTTGTGGCTGCGTTACCAGGCCAACCGTGACCTGTCGAAGAAAACGCCCTACGTTGCCGAAGCCGAACACTTCGCGCGTCGTGCCCTGCAAAACATCGCGCTGTCGTACCTGATGCTCAGTGAAAAAGCCGGAAGTCCTGGCCGCGACCCTGGAGCAGTTCGAGGCCAGCCGACAACATGACCGAGCGCCTGACGGCGCTGGCGGTGCTGGTCAACTCGCCATTCGAAGAACAGAAGGCCCTGGCCCTGGCGAGCTTTGCCGAGCACTTCAAGGACAACCCGTTGGTCATGGATCAGTGGTTCAGCGTACAGGCCGGCAGCACTTTGCCGGGCGGGCTGGAGCGCGTGAAAGCGTTGATGCAGCACCCGGCGTTCAACATCAAGAACCCGAACAAGGTGCGTGCGCTGGTCGGTGCGTTTGCCGGGCAGAACCTGATCAACTTCCACGCGGCGGATGGCTCCGGTTATCGCTTCCTCGCGGATCTGGTGATCGAACTGAACGGCTTCAACCCGCAGATCGCTTCGCGCCAACTGGCGCCGCTGACACGCTGGCGCAAATATGACGGTGCGCGACAGGCGTTGATGAAAGGCGAGCTGGAGCGGATTCGCGGTTCGGGGCAGTTGTCGAGTGATGTGTATGAGGTGGTGAGCAAGAGCCTGGCTTGATCCCGATGCCGCAGGATAACCCTATCCTGCGGCAATCTGGCCCTGATATCCCACTGCACTCTACCCGTGATATCCGTCCACACTCTGTCCCTGTTTCCCCGCTGAACTGTACCCCTGTAGGAGCAGCCTTCGGCAGCTCCTACAGGGGGTTATCACCTCTTTCAATACCCTGCCATCACCGGCACCCCTTATCCCGCCAGTTAACAAAAGATAACGTGGCGCCGATTGTCAGACGTTTCTAAAGCCCGATAGGATGAGCCAGCTTCCGAAGGGGCTCTGGATTGCGGGTTTCAGGACTATGCTTCTGACCAGCCGCTAGCGGAGCACCCTTGCGGCGCCCTTGAAGGCCAAATGGCCTAACAATAATAAATAGGGGAAGGTCTATGAGTCGTTGCCGCCCGCCGGCGTTACGCAACACCGCGTTGCTGGCCACAGCACTCTCGCTGCTGGGCTTTGCCACATTGTCGGCACCTGTGATTGCCGCCGAGGCACCGGCCGACGTGGTGTATGCCACCGAGTCAGCCAAAGCCGCGAAAAGCCTGATGCTCGATGTCGTCCACGCCGGAGCGCGATTGGTAGCGGTCGGGGATCGTGGGCACATTCTCTATTCCGATGACCAGGGCCAGACCTGGACACAGGCCAAGGTGCCGAGCCGGCAACTGCTGACGGCGGTGTATTTTGTCGACGACAAGCACGGCTGGGCGGTTGGCCACGACGCGCAGATCCTCGCCAGCGAGGACGGCGGCCTGACCTGGAACAAACAGTTCGAAGACCTCAAACGTGAATCGCCGCTGCTCGACGTCTGGTTCAAGGACATCAACAGCGGCCTCGCCGTGGGGGCTTACGGCGCACTGCTGGAGACCACCGATGGCGGCAAACACTGGGAGGACGTCAGCGACCGCCTCGACAACCAGGACCAGTTCCATCTCAATGCCATTGCGGCCGTCAAAGACGCCGGACTGTTCATCGTCGGCGAACAGGGCAGCATGTTCCGCTCCGCCGACTGGGGCCAGACCTGGGAGAAAATCCAGGGCCCCTATGAAGGTTCGCTGTTTGGCGTGATCGGTACCGCCCAGCCACAGACGCTGCTGGCCTACGGTTTGCGCGGCAACCTTTATCGCTCCAGCGATTTCGGCAGCACCTGGACCCAGATCAACGTCAAGGCTGCACGCGGTTCGCTGGAATTCGGTCTGTCCGGCGCGACCTTGCTCAAGGACGGTTCCATCGTGATCGTCGGCAACGGCGGGTCGGTGATCAGCAGCAGCGACAACGGCGAAACCTTCAGTGTGTTCAACCGTGCGGATCGTATTTCCCTGTCGTCGGTCACCGCCGCGGGTGACGGCAACCTGATTCTGACCGGGCAGGGCGGCGTCCATACCACGCTGCCCAATGGTGCCGATGTCAATAATAAGAAGGCGCAGCTATGACTTCCTTGAGCTCTCATCATCAGGACAAGGCGACATTTCTTGAGCGCCTGATTTTCAACAACCGCCCGGCCGTGATCCTGATCTGCCTGGTGGTGAGCGTTTTCCTGTTCTGGCAAGCCACGCTGATCCGGCCGTCCACCAGTTTCGAAAAAATGATTCCGCTCAAGCATCCCTTCATCGAAAAGATGATGGAGCACCGCAACGATCTGGCGAACCTGGGCAACACCGTGCGTATTTCGGTAGAGGCCAAAGATGGCGACATCTTCTCCAAGGAGTACATGGAGACCTTGCGCCAGATCAACGACGAAGTGTTCTACATCTCTGGCGTTGACCGCTCCGGCCTGAAGTCGCTGTGGAGCCCGAGCGTTCGCTGGACCGAAGTGACCGAAGAGGGTTTTGCCGGCGGTGAAGTGATCCCGCAAAGCTACGACGGCTCGCCGGACAGCCTCGACATGCTGCGCAACAACGTGCTCAAGTCCGGTCAGGTCGGGCGCCTGGTGGCCAACGACTTCAAGTCGAGCATCGTCGACATTCCGCTGCTGGAGTCCTACCCGGACCCGCAGGATCAGGGCAAGTTGCTGGCGCTGGACTATCGCCAGTTTTCCCATGAACTGGAAGACAAGATCCGCAACAAGTTCGAAGCGCAGAACCCCAACGTCAAGATTCACATCGTCGGTTTCGCCAAGAAGGTCGGTGACCTGATTGATGGCCTGGTGATGGTGGTGATGTTCTTCGGCATCGCCTTCGTCATCACCCTGATCCTGCTGCTGTGGTTCACCAACTGCCTGCGCAGCACCATCGCGGTGTTGAGTACCACGCTGGTGGCAGTGGTCTGGCAACTGGGCTTGATGCACTTTTTCGGCTTCGGACTTGATCCGTATTCGATGCTGGTGCCGTTCCTGATCTTCGCCATCGGTATTTCCCATGGCGTGCAGAAGATCAACGGGATCGCCCTGCAATCCAGCGAGGCCGACAACGCGTTGACCGCGGCACGACGCACGTTCCGGCAACTGTTCCTGCCGGGGATGATCGCGATTCTCGCCGACGCGGTGGGTTTCATCACGCTGCTGATCATCGACATCGGCGTGATCCGCGAACTGGCCATCGGCGCATCCATCGGCGTGGCGGTGATCGTGTTCACCAACCTGATTCTGTTGCCGGTAGCCATTTCGTACGTCGGCATCAGCAAGCGTGCGATTGCCAAGAGTAAAAAAGACGCGAATCGCGAACATCCGTTCTGGCGCCTGCTGTCGAACTTCGCCAGCCCGAAAGTTGCCCCGATCTCCATCGCACTGGCGCTGATCGCCTTCGGTGGCGGCCTTTGGTACAGCCAGAACCTGAAAATCGGTGACCTCGACCAGGGCGCGCCGGAACTGCGTCCTGATTCGCGCTACAACAAGGACAACAACTTCATCATCAACAACTACTCGACCAGTTCCGATGTGTTGGTGGTCATGGTCAAGACCAAGGACGAAGGCTGCTCACGCTACGAAGCCATGGCGCCCATTGATGAGCTGATGTGGAAGATGCAGAACACCGAGGGCGTGCAGTCGGCGATCTCGCTGGTGACCGTGTCCAAGCAGATGATCAAGGGCATGAACGAGGGCAACCTGAAATGGGAAACCCTGTCGCGTAACCCCGATGTACTGAACAACTCGATTGCCAGGGCGGACGGCTTGTACAACAACAGTTGCTCGCTGGCGCCGGTGCTGGTGTTCCTCAACGATCACAAGGCCGAAACCCTTGATCGTGCGGTGCATGCGGTGCAGGAGTTCGCCAAGGACAATAACAAGGATGGTCTGGAATTCATCCTCGCCGCCGGTAACGCCGGGATCGAAGCGGCTACCAACGAAGTCATCAAACAGGCTGAGTTGACCATCCTGATCCTCGTCTACATCTGCGTGGCGGTGATGTGCATGATCACCTTCCGTTCATGGGCAGCGACCCTGTGCATCGTCTTGCCGCTGGTGCTGACTTCGGTGCTGGGTAACGCACTGATGGCGTTCATGGGCATTGGCGTGAAGGTCGCGACTTTGCCGGTGGTGGCACTGGGTGTGGGGATTGGCGTCGACTACGGCATCTACATTTACAGCCGCCTGGAAAGTTTCCTGCGCGCCGGTTTGCCGTTGCAGGAAGCCTATTACCAGACGCTGAAATCCACCGGTAAAGCGGTGCTGTTCACCGGCCTCTGCCTGGCGATCGGCGTGTGCACCTGGATCTTCTCGGCAATCAAGTTCCAGGCCGACATGGGCCTGATGCTGACCTTCATGCTGCTGTGGAACATGTTCGGTGCGCTGTGGCTGCTGCCGGCACTGGCCAAGTTCCTGATCAAACCGGAGAAACTGGCGGGGCAGAAGGGCAATTCGCTGTTTGCTCACTGATCTGAAAGGCTGAAACGACAAAGCCGCAACCTCAGGGTTGCGGCTTTTTTTGTGGGCGCCAAGATCAAAAGATCGCAGCCTTCGGCAGCTCCTACAAGGATTGCATGCAACGCCGAATTGCGGGTGCACCTGGTCTATGTAGGAGCTGCCGAAGACTGCGATCTTTTGACTTTGCTCTACGACAATTCCGTACCGAGCACCACATTCAAAGCACTACGGCAGCTCCTACAGGTGAACGCAATCCCATGTAGGAGCTGCCGCAGGCTGCGATTTTTTGACTTTGCTCTACGACAATTCCGTACCAAGCACCACATTCAAAGCACTACGCGCATCATCCAGCTGCACCAACGTCGCATGCCGCGCGCCCAGCGCATCCCGATTTTCGATCGCCGTCAGAATCGCCTTGTGCCGTGGCAATGCCAGCTCATGCAGGTTTGGTCGCTGGTTGGAATGCTTCAACGCTTCCCCAATCGCCACCGACAGCATATTGCACAGGTTCGCCAGCAAGTCGTTGTGGGTGGCGTCGGCGATGCGGCTGTGGAAATCCAGGTCGGGTTGCAACAACGCTTCAGGCGTCGGCGCCGCTTCCATGCGTTGGTATGCCTCACCGATGGAGGCAATGTCCGCGTCGGTGGCGTGCTGCGCAGCAAGGGCGGCAGCAGCCGGTTCGATGATGCTGCGCACACTGGTCAGCACGTTGAAGAATTCGTTCTGCGGGCTGCTTTGCATCAGCCAGTGCAGCACGTCCGGGTCGAGCATGTGCCATTCGCGGCGCGCCTTGACCACCGTGCCGACGCGCGGCTTGGAATACACCAGCCCCTTGGCCACCAGCACCCGCGTCGCTTCACGCAACACCGGCCGGCTGACCGCGTACTCCTCGCAGAGCAGGGCTTCGGCGGGCAGCTTGTCGTCGGGCTTGAAGCGTCCGGAAACGATCTGCATGCCCAGTTCCTGGACGATGCGCGAATGCATGCTTTTGCGGTCGGAGGGTTTGCGGTAATCCATGGGGAACGACGCGATCCTGAGCGATGGAGATGCCGCGCATCATAGCAGGCGTGGAGACGGTACTGAGTCAGATGAAGGACCAATGTGTGCGAGCTTGCGCCTGCAGGGTGGGGGTTGGGCCGCCGTGCCTGGAGTTCTGAAGTTACACATCAGCACGTCGGTTACATGGGTTTCGAGCGTTTTTTGAAAAAAGTTGCCTGGGCGCTGGCGCTTAATGGCTGCCCCTGTCGCCCGGGGAGGTTGCTTCCGCGCAGGGCCGGTCTTGATCGAAGCACCCCAACTCAGGAGAGGTATCATGATCGCTGTTAACGCTACATCGTTGAGACATACCGCGGGCGCTATTGAATTGCCCATGAGCTCCGCGCCTCAACCGTGCACCGCCCTGAGCCTGGGGCTTTTGACTACAGGGAACGGGTCTGGCAAAGAAGCGAGCGCCTTTTCTCGGGTTGCCCGCATTGCCTCCAGCCAGCCTGTACCGCCGTTCTTTGAAACCAGCGCTGCCTCACAGGCAGAGGCGGCGAATTTATGGCAGCGCGTTCAGAACTACTTCAGCCCGGAAACTGCCCTCGGCGAGTTCGTGACCGAATGGACTCAGGGCGCCAAGGCGAATACCCATCGTGCCGCGCTTGAAAAGGCCATTTTGCATTTCTACGTCAATCAAAGACTGATGGCGCAAGGGGTGAATGCCGAAGATTTGCACGACCCTATCGACGGCCTGGTAGAAAAGATGCTCGTTGTTTTCCCTGCACTCGACTTTGTAAAAGTCGTGCAAGGACTCGTCGAAAAAATCCAGCGAGGTCACCAGACGCCTCAAACAGTTATTGAGCGGTTTCCGGTCAAAGACTACGTCGCGCAGCGCAACATCAGCAAGCAGCCCCGTCGCAGCCCTCGTGCAGGCAACAAACGATGGAAGCCCTGGTTTGTTTACTGGAACCTTGATGATGCAATCGATGCATTGCGCCGGGACAGCCAAGAATCACGCCGGCAAATCCATGGCGGCGCTGCAGATCAACCTGCAGACCCAGGAAGCTGGGCAGCAGGGTTCGGTTGCGCCCGTGTCCGAGTGTTCACTCCCGTGGCCCGCCTGTGGCGGGGCACTGACAAAGGAAGGTCCGCGCACGACGATTATGAATACACAACAGACGAATGCGTTCGGACCGTCGGGGGTTATGGCAGACGAAATGTCGATCTATGTTTGTGAACGTGAGGGGTTTCTCCACGACGTTCCATCGGCGGTATCGACGATATCGGCTTTCGCGGCAGGCGCTTTGGTGAAAATTCGCAATTCGCCCGGCGTCACCTTTATGGTAGCAGCCGTCACTGCTGCAAGCGGCGCCGCGTATTTGATATGCGACAAGCTCATGGCGAGTTCGCCGCCGGCCTCCGACGCCGGCCTCGATGTTCAGCCACCCATTTCTCTGCCGCTTGAAGAACGTAGATACGCTGCCGTTCCAGCTTCGGCATGGGAGCCACGTGCACAGCAGCGGGGCGCAGGGACCTCAGAGGTAGATGAGTTCAACCAGCTCGATAACAAGCCCGCGCCCGGCTATCGGCGCACCGATAGCGGGGAGCAGGTCTACCGACGCGCAGGGACCTCAGAGGTAGATGAGTTCAACCAGCTCGATAATAAGCCCGCACCCGGCTATCGGCGCACCGAGAGCGGGGAGCAGGTCTACCGGCGCGCAGGGACCTCAGAGGTGGACGACCTAAACCAGCTCGATAATAAGCCCGCGCCCGGCTATCGGCGCACCGAGAGCGGGGAGCAAGTCTACCGACGCGCAGGGACCTCGGAGGTGGAGGCGCTCAACCAGTTCGAGAAAAAGCCCGTGTCCGTCTCCCGAGGCAGCGAGAACCCGGAGGCGGAGGTGCTCAACCATCCCGTTAAAAAGCCCACGCGTTCTCCGCGGGTGTTACGCGTACTTTCGTTCATGCGGCATTTCTTGAGTTTTGGGGACCCGACCCCGCTTGGTAAGTAATAAGCGATGAGTTGGCGAACCACGTCATGCAGAATATCCAGTGAGGCTTGGGTGTCGACGCTTCCACACAATAGGTGGCGGCTGTACGCAGGTGTGGAAGACCGGGATGTTAGGCACCCGGCGCGCTCGAAAGCGCCCCGCGCACAGCCACCATAAAGTACTGGCAATAAAAAAGACGCCAAACTGGTGGCGCGTGCTCCCAAAGTTAATCCCTGGGGGCGGTTGACGCCGGTGAGGTGGGGCGTCTTCTTGTCCGTGAGGTTGAGGCTTCTGCGGTGCTGGTCGAGTTCCAATTGCAGTGGCGGGATGCCTAACCAGTTGTGAGTGACCGAAAGCCCGCGATAAAGACGTCGAGACCAAGACCCCGGGAGTGGTCATCACCCAAAGCTGCCTTGAGTGTGATGCAGTCATCGAGAAGGCTTTGGTTCGTTTGCTTGATCTCATCTATTTGGGCCAAAGTATCACCGCGTTTGGTGGGTGCTTCAACATAGTGATCGTAGAGCGAATATAGAAGATGACGCTCCCGTTCGAGCTTCCGTATTTTATTCCCGGCTTCAAAATAGACTAGATCTCCCGGAATAGATTTTTTGATCGCCCGCAGGTCAAAGGCAGCAGCGCGTGGGGTCGATCGGTCTACATAGGCAAATCGGTTTGAAGCGCAAAATGTTTGCCTGAGGAAATACTTGATTTTTTGCCAAAGGTTTTTTTGCCGACAGGCGCTTTGCCCATACTGTTGATGGAACAGAGGCCACCGGGAGCATTGCGGGTCGCCCTCAATGAAACGTGCCAGCTGTCTTTAGCGTGCAGGGCTTCTGGATCCGGAAAAAGAATGTGCTTTGTATACCAATACTGGCTACAGGCTTCACAATTGCCATGGTTATGCTCCCTGTAAGGGCGTCCAAATAGAAACGATACATTTGCCTATGCACCGCGGCCTTGTATAAAACGCTATTTTTCAGGCCTGGACTCAACAGTTAGATTGTGTGGGATTAAAAGGGTTTTTCAGTTTTGCACGTGGAATTTTCGACGAAGCAACAGCAGCCAGTTTTTTCTCATATTCTTCAACATTCAGTTTGCGAGCAGCTTCTTTGATGTTTGTGAGTGCGTTATTTAGTGTGATGAACTCGTGTTCGTAATACCAGGTCATATTGCTCCTAATCGTGTCGCACGCATTTTCTATAGTGGTCCGGGATTGATGGATGTTTTCGGCAAGTGCTTTCGCCTGAGTTTCGTTATTTGGTTCTTTGCGGAATGTTTGGTTGGGTGTTTTTGACAGTTTTTCAGTCTTCTCTACAAGGGATACGCTCTCTGAGCAGATTTGTTTTATCTTTTCAGTTGAGATGGCTCTTTGTTTGTCGATATAGGTAGTAAGCGCCATGTTGATGTTTTTTCGGGCCGATATGCAAGTGTCAATTAGAAAGTTCAGTTCGATGCGGTATAGGTGGTGCTTGCCAAAAGCAATGTTCAGGCGTTCAAATTCTGCTTGAGTATTTTTTAGTTGATGAAGGATTTTCTCCAGGTCCTGAGCCACAATAACACGCTCCTTTTCCTGAGTGCTCGTCTCGAGTTTAGATAGGTAATATTGTTCTATATTCCGAGTTCTCTGGCAAAGGCTGATTATTTCTTTGCTCAACTTGATGTGTAATTTCATGCCTGGAATTGATCGTCTGATGGCATTAACGTCAATATCAACAGGAGCACCGTAAAAATAAAACCTGTGTGGGGTCGTCGACTTCTTGCTCTGGAAAAAGTGAATGAATCTGTTAAACAGCGATGCAGGTTTTGCGGAAGCAGGCGGCTCCGCTATAGGGTGTAAAGGATAAGTATTGTTTTTTGCTGATAGCAGCGAAGCAAGCACATTTTTTTTGGCTGGCCAGATCGAGGGGGACGGGTTTTCAGCGATGTATCGGTTGGGCGCGCTGGCGAAGCTGCGGGCTGTTTGTATTCCCTGTGTCATTGTGATTAGCTCCATGTATGAAAAGAAATATAAATTTTAACGCTTTTCTCGCAGCGATATATGTATAAAGACTCATCGCCAAGGTCGTTCCTGGCACAATAGGCTCGTGCATAAAGATATTGCCAAGGTGTCTGGCGCTGCGCGCTCTTGTCTGAGTTTTATGCCACGGTGTTCAGGTTTATACGGGCTAGCTGAGCGGAGTGTGACAAATGCTTTAATTCAAGGTAGCTGTTGGTGGTTGATGGTGTGTTATTCATATTGAGGGTCTCAATCATGTCCTTTAGCTGTTGCTCGCTCAGTAGAAGGTCCTGGATCAATTTTATTTTTGCGTCGAGTACTGATTCAAAGCCCATGCCCTTGGCGATCCCAGCGTTTGGCCGATTCGCCAGCTTAGCGGCTTTTGCGATCATCACCTTGCAGGTTTCGTGTATTGGATTTACGGTTGGTTGACCTAAAGGCAGGGCTCGATGAGGTAGAGGGTTTTTCTTTATGGGGGTCAGGGTGTTTGAACCGTTGCCGGTTGACAAAGCACAGGCAGAGAGGTGTTTGTGTGGCGCAAATTGTTGACTCGAGGCGAGATTGTTTGCGCTACCACAAGTCTTTTCATGCGCTACGTTTGGTAAGTTTTCCAAGTGAGTTCACTTATCTCGAAATACCCGCTAACGCTGTGCTTCTCTCTGTCTTTCCGCTTGCATAAAACGCTCATTCAGATGGCTTGAGAGTGGGCCGCCTGAACCGGACCTGTCCGGATAGTTGAAGGCGGCGCTGGGGTGGTCGCACCTACCGGCTTCGCGACATCGGGGCGCACGACACGAAGATCATCCGCGCAAATACTCTAGCGAATTCCCCCGATGATAAGGGGATTGCCTTTTTTATCTGGTGTCTAGATGACCGATGGTGGGGATATGTCGGTGATCTCAGGTATCGCGTCAAGGTCAACTTTTTGAAGGCTGTCCCGAGCTTTCATCGCGTGGCTCATAGTTAGCTGTATTGCAAGGTGGTCATTGGGTATTTCAAGTAGTTCTCTCAAATGTTCGATAACGCAATCCATGGCTGTAGAAAAATTGTCTTTGGCAATGCTAGGCGATTTAAAACCCAGCACTCGAGCGGTCTCCGGGCTGGGTAATGCTACAAATTTATTGACTTGCTCGATGGCGGTCTTTGCATCGTTCAAGGCTCTTTTTGTTTGCGGATTCAAGATGTCAGCGTCCAGCTGTTTAAGTAAGCTTTGCGCCGCATGGTTTGGGCTGCTTGTCTTGGAGTGAGCATCCTCGCTTTTGAAGAAGTTCATGAGTTTTTTAAGTAGCGTTAGCGGCTTTGGAGTCGTCTGTTGTTTACTATTGTATAACGCCGTAAAGGGGCGAGAGCTGTTGGTCGTCGCCCGCAATTTCTCCTGTACGGTTTTTTCAGGGCTATCCAGAGGAGTATATTTGCCAAGCGTACCGACGCTTGCTACGTGCTGCGCTACTTTCATGGTCACCTTCTTTGATTGAGGCGCAAAAGCGTCACAAGGTACCTATGTCTTGGCAGCAGCGCCTGCACAAAACGCTCGTCACGGACCGCC
>NZ_JAEKEG010000149.1 GCF_016651255.1 Pseudomonas sp. TH10 | reverse complement strand
GAAAGGTTCAAGGCGGCCGCCGAAGGTATCGATGGCCTGAGCCGGGTTGGCCGCGACGTGATCGTGCCCAAACTCGACGCGCCTGAAGCCCGCGCGCGCAAGCTGTTGCCGGATGTCGCGCTGGAAGAGATTTTGATGTGCATGGCCGAAGTGCTGCGCCGTGGTGACATGTTTGAAAGCCACCAGGTCAGCCGTGAGGCGCTGTCCACCCGCGAACGCATGAGCGATGTGCTGGAGCGGCTCAAGGGCGGCGGGTTCGTGCCCTTCGTCGAGCTGTTCACCGCCGAGGAAGGGCGCTTGGGTGTGGTGGTGACCTTTATGGCGATCCTTGAACTGGTCAAGGAATCCTTGGTCGAGCTGGTGCAGAATGAGCCGTTCGCCGCGATCCACGTGCGAGCCCGAGCCGAATAACGAGTCGAAACATGAACCTGACTGAACCCCGCGAGCTGGCGCCCCTGCTAGAAGCCTTTCTGTTGGCCTCGGGAAAGCCGCAATCCCTGGAACGCCTCTTTGAACTGTTCGAAGAAGGCGAACGGCCCGAGCCTGCGGTCTTCAAAAAAGCCCTGACCCTCTTGGGCAAATCCTGCGAGGGCCGCGCGTTCGAGCTCAAGGAAGTCTCGTCGGGCTACCGTTTGCAGATCCGCGAGAAATTTTCGCCGTGGGTCGGCCGACTCTGGGAGGAGCGTCCGCAGCGTTATTCCCGTGCGATGCTCGAAACCATCGCGTTGATCGCCTATCGCCAACCGATCACCCGGGGTGAAATCGAGGACGTGCGGGGTGTGGCGGTCAACAGCCACATCGTCAAAACCTTGCTGGAACGCGAGTGGATTCGCGTCGTCGGCTATCGCGATGTGCCGGGCAAACCGGCGATGTTCGCTACCACCAAAGCATTTCTCGATCACTTCAACCTTAAGAACCTCGACGATCTGCCACCCTTGGCAGAGCTGCGCGAGTTGGAGCCCGACCCGGTGCTCGACTTCGACGATGCCCCCGTACCTGCCAGCCTGCAAGAGCTGGCCGACGCCAGTGCCGAACCGGAGGAGCCCAAGGAGGAAACCAGTTTCCATACCTTGCTGCTGGAACTGGACACCATGGAGGAGGGGCTCAAGACCGATTTCGATGACATTCTGCGCGATGGTGCGGTGACTGATGCCGAAGAGCTGCCGGATCAGCCTGAATCTGAATCCGAGATTGAGCCTGAGCCTGAGCCTGAGATGGAAGTTGAGGTTGAGCCGGAACCTGCGATTGAAGTTGAACTTCACGCCGAGCCTGACGCCACACTCGAAGAGGAACCGGACGACGATGTGCTTGGCGTTGCCGAAGCTCGCGAAAAACTACTGGCCGCCGTCGCTGCTCTCGAACAGCACAAACCGGAGCTCGAATCTGAGTTGAGTGACGAGGAAGCCGAAGCCCGCGCGCTGGCCGAAGCCATCGAAGCTGAACGCCGCGCATTCGAAGACTGAGGTGCTGCCAAAAGATCGCAGCCTGCGGCAGCTCCTACAGGATCGCAGCCTTCGGCAGCTACAGGACCGCGTTTGCCACCAGTATCAATTTGTACCCGGTCATGTAGGAGCTGCCGCAGGCTGCGATCTTTTGACTTTAATTTTTGAGGCCTCAAGTGAGCTCAACAAAAGCCCCGTGCATCAGCGTCTGCAAATTCACCGACGACATCTGCGTCGGTTGCGGCCGCAGTAAACGCGAAATCAAAGCCTGGAAGAAACTCGACAAGGACGACAAGCGCACCGTGCTGGCCGAAGCTGCGCTGCGCCTGATCAAACTCGGCGGCGCCGGTCGGCGGAAAAAGAAATAACCGTGTTGTGATCGACTAGTCTCTGATGCGCGACGGCTCACATCCGCGTATGATTCGCGACCCTTTGCTGATCCCTTCGGTGAAGAACCCAGATTTTTATGCTTCAGGCGCCCAACTCCGGGCGGTTGAACAGACCACACCGGGAGGTGCCCAGATGAGTGACATCAATCAGAAAGACGACCAGGAAATCGGCCCAGCAGGCGAAAAACTGCAGAAAGTCCTCGCCCGTATCGGCGTTGGCTCGCGCCGTGACGTGGAGTCCTGGATCAGCCAGGGCCGGATCAAGGTCAATGGCAAAGACGCCACCCTCGGTCTGCGCGTCGACATGCACGACGCCATCACCATTGATGGCAAGGTGATCAAGCGCGAAGAGGCTGCCGAATCGGTCCGCCGCGTGATCATGTACAACAAACCCGATGGCGAGATCTGCACCCGTGACGACCCGGAAGGCCGTCCGACCGTGTTCGACAAGCTGCCGCGTCCGAAAGAAGGCCGCTGGATCAACATCGGTCGTCTCGACATCAACACCACTGGCTTGCTGATGTTCACCACCGACGGTGAGCTGGCCAACCGACTGATGCACCCGTCCTACGAGATGGACCGTGAATACGCCGTGCGCGTACGCGGTGAAGTCGACGACGAAATGATCGAGCGCCTGAAGGCCGGCGTCGTGCTGGAAGACGGCCCGGCGAAGTTCACCGACATCAAACAGGCACCGGGTGGCGAAGGCTTCAACCACTGGTACCACTGCGTGGTGATGGAAGGTCGTAACCGTGAGGTTCGTCGTCTGTGGGAATCGCAAGGTCTGGTGGTCAGCCGTCTGAAGCGCGTGCGTTTCGGTCCGGTGTTCCTCAATTCTGACCTGCCGATGGGCCGCTGGCGCGAAATGAGCCAGTACGAAGTCGACATTCTGAGTGCTGAAGTCGGCCTGACGCCGGTGGCAATGCCGCAACTGAACGCCAAGAGCAAAGACAAACTTGAGCGTATGCAGCGTAAATCGTCGCGTCCGATGGGCAAGACCGAGCGCGTACGCACGCTGCGTCCAGCCGCCGGTGCTCCAGCTGCCAACCCGCGTCCGGCCCGTGAGCCGCACATCGAAGGCGAACGTCCGGCCCGCAAGCCGGCGGCTCCTCGCGCCGATGGCGAGCGCGGTCCACGTACGCCGCGTCCGGCCAATGGCCGTACCGAGCGCGGTGAAGGCCGTAGCGCGCCAGCCGGGGTCGCAGTGATCGCGGCGCTCCCGCCGGTCGTGGTACGCCAGTGGCGGATCGTCCAGCGGACACCAAGCGCCCAGCCAAACCAGTCGCGAAAAAGCGTCCGGGCATTGTCCTGGTCGACAAGGATGCGCCATCAGGCAAGCGCCGTGGTGCGCCGGCCGGCTCGGGTCAGCGTCCGGGCTTTGGCCGTCGCAAGCCGGAGTGAAGCAGCGGTAGGCTTCAAGCGGTAAGCCGTCAGTGAAAAGCGCCATCCTTCGGGGTGGCGTTTTTTTTGTCTGGCTCAAATGCTGCGGCGCCTGGCAGTTTGCCTTCGTGAGCACGTCGCACCGCCGCTCCCACAGGGTATTGGAGGTGGACGCAGCATTTGTGTTCGGCGGATATCACTGTGGGAGCCGGGCTTGCCCGCGATGGCACCGGCGAAGACACCAAAGCATGTCGATTGGAAATCCGTCGTTACACGCTGTAACGAGATCTTGACGAATTACCCACTGCTTCAGCTATTTTCCGCCGGGTGTAAGGAAATCCTTCCGCTAACCCGGACCTCATGGATGCCCAAGCCCTCTATCCCGCTTGTTTCAACCTCCATAGCAGGATCAGATGCGCCCCATGCCTGCCGTGCAGGTGCATAAAAACAAGGAGGCGCAATGAACGCCGTGACCCAACTCCAACTCTCTCTCCGAGGGGCGATTTTCCTGTCGTCCCCGTCGAAGACCTGCAAAGGTCTGAATCTATTTTTGCAGCCGTCCGGCACTGCCGGGGCGGACACAGGCAATCCCGGCAAATGACACGCTGATCCAGCGGGTCTGGCAGCAGGGGGTTACAGGTGTACAATGCGCCGCGTTTTAACTGTGACCCTCTGCGTAATCGCGCAAATCTCAAGGCTATCCGCCTTGTTCACTCCGCCGCGTCACAAGCGTGTCGGGTTCGATTTCGTCACAGATAAAAACAAACAGGTGACGCATGACCGTTGTAAATAAGCTGAACTCCTGGTGCCTGCGCTGGGGTTTGATCGGGGCTGCTTGAAATCGCAACCTTGCAGCAACGTCTACTGAACATCATCAAACCTTGCGTGAGACCTTTTTCATGAGTGGACAACCCTCGCAATCAGGCGAGCTGAAACGCGGCCTGAAAAATCGCCACATTCAACTGATCGCCCTCGGTGGCGCGATCGGTACTGGACTGTTCCTCGGCTCGGCCGGGGTGCTTAAATCCGCCGGCCCGTCGATGATCCTCGGCTACGCCATCTGCGGCTTCATCGCCTTCATGATCATGCGCCAGCTCGGCGAAATGATCGTCGAAGAGCCGGTGGCCGGTTCCTTCAGCCATTTCGCGCACAAGTATTGGGGCGGCTTCGCTGGCTTCCTGTCGGGCTGGAACTGCTGGATTCTGTACATTCTGGTGGGCATGTCCGAGCTGACTGCAGTCGGCAAGTACATTCACTACTGGGCGCCGGACATCCCGACCTGGGTATCCGCGGCGGCTTTCTTTGTGCTGATCAACGCGATCAACCTGGCTAACGTCAAAGTCTTCGGCGAGGCAGAGTTCTGGTTCGCGATCATCAAGGTCGTGGCGATCGTCGGCATGATTGCCCTGGGCAGCTACCTGCTGGTCAGCGGCAACGGTGGCCCGCAAGCCTCGGTGAGCAACCTGTGGTCGCACGGTGGATTCTTCCCCAACGGCGTCAGCGGGCTGGTGATGGCCATGGCGATCATCATGTTCTCCTTCGGCGGCCTGGAAATGCTCGGTTTCACCGCAGCGGAAGCCGACAAGCCGAAAACCGTGATCCCGAAAGCGATCAATCAGGTCATCTACCGGATCCTGATTTTCTACATCGGCGCGCTGGTGATTCTGCTGTCGCTGACCCCATGGGACAGCCTGCTGGAAACCCTGAACGCCTCCGGTGATTCCTATAGCGGCAGCCCGTTCGTGCAAGTGTTCTCGATGCTGGGCAGCAACACGGCGGCGCACATCCTCAACTTCGTGGTGTTGACGGCGGCATTGTCGGTGTACAACAGCGGCACCTACTGCAACAGCCGCATGTTGCTGGGCATGGCCGAGCAGGGCGATGCGCCGAAAGGTCTGGCGAAGATCGACAAGCGCGGCGTGCCGGTGCGTTCGATTCTGGCCTCCGCAGCGGTAACGCTGGTTGCCGTGTTGCTCAACTACCTGATGCCGCAGCACGCGCTTGAGTTGCTGATGTCGCTGGTGGTCGCGACCCTGGTGATCAACTGGGCGATGATCAGCTTCTCGCACTTCAAGTTCCGTCAGCACATGAACAAGACACAGCAGACGCCGCTGTTCAAGGCCCTGTGGTATCCGTATGGCAACTACGTCTGCCTGGCGTTCGTGGCGTTCATCCTGGGTGTGATGCTGCTGATCCCGGGCATCCAGATCTCGGTGTATGCGATTCCGCTGTGGGTCGTGTTCATGTGGGTCTGCTACGTGATCAAGAACAAGCGCAGCGCACGGCATGCCCTTCAGCCTGCCGTGAAGTAACGCGGTACGTAGAAACAACAAACCCGGCCATGTGCCGGGTTTGTTGTTTTGTAACCTGCGCAGATCGCCTGTGAAAGCAAGCCTGTGGAGATCCCCTGTGGAGTCAGCCTTGCCCGCGATGAACGATGACGCGGTCTAACCTGTAAATCGCCGCGCCTCAATCGCGGGCGAGCCTTGCTCTCACAGGGGATTTTCGGCGTTCTGAAGTTCGCATTCGCGGTATCCTGCGCGCTCTGAATACGGACGCTTTTCCATGCTGGTGATTTCCAACAATGTGCATCTGCCGGATGCCGAGATCGAATTGACAGCCATCCGCGCCCAGGGCGCCGGTGGGCAGAACGTCAACAAGGTCTCCAGCGCCATGCACTTGCGCTTCGACATTCCGGCCTCGTCCTTGCCCGAGTTCTACAAGGAACGCCTGCTGGCGCTGCGCGACAGTCGCATCACCAGCGACGGCGTGTTGATCATCAAGGCGCAGCAATATCGTACGCAGGAAGCCAACCGTGCCGATGCGCTGGAACGACTGGTCGAGCTGATTCTCAGCGCCACCAAGGTCGAAAAGAAGCGCCGCCCGACCAAGCCGACCCTTGGCTCGAAAAAACGTCGCCTCGAGTCCAAGACCAAACGCGGCAGCATCAAGGCCGGGCGCGGCAAGGTCGACTTCTAGCGGACGTCCCGTTGTTCCCGGTACTTCGGCGCCTGGCGGTACAGATAGATGCTCAGGGCCAGACCGCTAAGGGCGGCAAGCGCGGCGAACAGGAAGATCGAGGCAAAGCCGAACCCTGCGGCGATGGCACCGGCCAATGGCCCGGTGATCCCCAGTGACAGGTCGATAAACAACGAATAAGCCCCCACTGCAGCCCCGCGGCTCGAAGCCGGCACCAGGTTCACTGCTTCCACGCCCAGCGCCGGGAATACCAGCGAGAAGCCAAAACCGCTCAACGCCGCGCCGGCCAACGCCCAGTGAGCGTCTGGTGCCAGCCACAGCAGTAACAGGCCGAGTGTTTCTACCGACAGACAGGCTATCGCCACGCGAAAGCCTCCGAGACGGTTGATCAGGTTGCCGAACAACAGCCGCGCACCGATGAAACTGGCGCCGAACAGGCTCAGGCACAGCACCGCATTGTCCCAATGCTGCGTGGCGTAATACAGGGTGATGAAGGTGGCGATGGTGCCGAAGCCAATCGAGCCCAGTGCCAGGCCGCAGCCGTGAGGGAAGACGCGGCCGAGCACGTGCATGAATGGCAGACGTTCGCCGACAACAATCGGTGCCGCCGTTTTCGGCCACGCCAGCAGCAAGCCGATGATCGCCAGCAGGATGATGCTGACGCCCATGCTCCACAGGCCCAGACGGCTGACCAGCCACACGCCGAACGGTGCGCCGATTGCCAGCGCGCCGTAACTGGCGATGCCGTTCCAGGAAATCACCTTGGCGGTGTTCGCCGCGCCGACGCGGCCAATGCCCCAGCCAATCGAACCGGAACCGACGAGGCTTTCCGCGCTGCCCAGCACCAGCCGACCGATCAACAAACTGATCAGGCTGAGCATCGGCATGTTCGGCGTCCACGCCGAGATCAGCATGAACACACCGCTCAAACCGCAACCGGCCAGGCCGTACATCACCGCCAGTTTGCTGCCCTTGTTGTCGATGATCTTGCCGGCGTATGGACGGCTGAGCAGGGTGGCGAGGTATTGCACGCTGATCACCAGCCCGGCGATCACCGCGCCGAAACCGAGGTCGCTGTGGACGTAACCCGGCAACACCGCCAGCGGAATGCCGATGTTCAGGTAGCCGATAAAGGTGAAGAGGACGATGGAGACGACTTGCAGCGTAACCGCCAGGGGGCGCTGGGGCTCTGACATAGAAAACGACATGGGTAACGATCCACGGGAGCAGCAGATTAGATAGGCTGCTCATGATACCGGCGCGGAGGAATCTGGGGCGGGAAAAGTAAAACTATTTGCCGGGTGGCGACTTCACGGTTTGGCCGGAGCGACCAGTTGCGTGGTGACCAGTGCAGCGAGGGCGTTTTCTTCACTGCCGAAACGGGCGAGCAGGGCGGCTTGTTTCTCGGGGGAGAGGCGGTTCCAGATCTCGATCATTTTCTCGGTGGCGCTGATCAGAATGGCAGCTTGGTTTTCAGAGAATTCGTCGGTCATGGCAGGCTCGGGGTCAGGCAGTGTGGAAAGCGCATGTTAGCGCTTTCCACACGGTCTGTACGACGGGGTCTTACTCTTCGTTGTCGGCCGGACGGCTCTCAACGGCTTCTTTCGGCTCGGGCTGTTGGGCGCCGGCTTGTTGCGTGGTCGTCTGCTCAGGTACGTGCAGGCTTGGGAAGGGGAGATTAGGAATCTCGTGCATGGTTGCGCTCCTCGCTAAGTCTGTTGATAGATCTGGTAGATCCGCGCTTTTAGAAAGCCTGCGCAGGATACAGCAGGAAAAATGACAATCAGACTTTTAATTGAAATTAATGCGACAGATGGCCGCAGGGGAGGGCTAAAACAGCAGAAAAAAATGCAGGAGCTGCCGCAGGCTGCGATCTTTTGCTTTTGTTTTTAAAGACAAGATCAAAAGATCGCAGCCTGCGGCAGCTCCTACATTGGTATTGCGGTGTTACTTGCTGACGCTGGCGATGGCTTCGGCCAGCAGGGCGAGGCGCGTGGCGTCGATACCGGCGACGTTCGCCCGGCCCGAGCTGACCATGTACACGCTGTGATGCTCGCGCAGTTGCTTCACTTGCTCCGGCGACAAACCGGTGTAAGAGAACATGCCACGCTGCACGCCAATGTGCGCAAAGCGCTCACGCAAACCGTGCGGCTCCAGCGCTTCGACCAAACCGCTGCGCAGCTGCGCGATACGCAAACGCATGGCTTCCACTTCATCCGCCCAACGCGCTTTCAGCTCTGGGTCGGCAAGGATCGTCGCGACAACAGCCGCACCATGATCCGGCGGTGTCGACCAGAGGTTGCGGGCGATGTTGGCCAGTTGGCTACGGATGTCGATGAGCTTGTCAGCGGTTTTCGCGCAGACGATCAGCGCGCCGGTGCGATCGCGGTACAACCCGAAGTTCTTCGAGCAGGAACTGGTGATCAGCACTTCCGGCAACTCCGCCGCGAACAACCGAGTCGACCACGCATCCTGTTCCAGACCATCGCCAAAACCCTGGTAGGCGAAGTCGATCAGCGGCAGCAGGTTGCGGCTACGCACTACGTCGAGCACACGCTGCCAGTCGTCATGGCTCAGGTCGAAACCGGTCGGGTTGTGGCAGCACGCGTGCAGCAACACCACATCGCCCTTCGGCACGTCGTTGAGCACGGCGAGCATGGCGTCGACGTCGAGGCGATTGTCGCTGCCCACATACGGGTAGTGACTGACCTTGACCCCGGCTGTGGCGAAAATCGTTTCGTGGATCGGCCAGGTCGGGTTGCTCAGCCATACGCCTTTGCCCGGCAGGCACTGGGCAATGAAGTCAGCGCTGAGGCGCAATGCGCCGGTGCCGCCTGGGGTCTGCGTGGCGCCCGCACGTTGCTCGGCGATCAGCTTCGAGTCGGCACCGAGCACCAGTTCATTGATGACTTTGCCGAACAACGGATTGCCGTGGCCACCGATGTAGGTCTTGGTGTCCTGGCTTTCGACCAGCCGCGCTTCAGCGATTTTCACCGCTTCAGGGATCGGCGTCAGGCCTTGGGCATCCTTGTAGACGCCAACGCCGAGGTCGAATTTGCGCGGGTTGGGATCCTGCGCATACGCCTCCATCAAACCGAGGATCGGGTCGCCGGGGACCCGGCCGATGGCGTCGAAGTGCATTACTTGCGTCCTTCTGCGGTCTTGGCCACTTCGTCAGTGCGCGCGGCCATGATGAAGTCGTTGCGGTGCAGGCCTTTGATCGAGTGGCTCCACCAGGTCACGGTGACTTTGCCCCACTCGGTCAGCAGGCCCGGGTGGTGACCTTCAGCTTCGGAGATCTCGCCGACAGCGTTGGTGAACGCCAGCGCGTGCTTGAAATTCTTGAACAGGAAAACTTTCTCCAGCTGCATGATGCTGTCGCGAACTTCGATGTTCCAGTCAGGGATCTGCTTGATCAGGATCGGCAGTTCTTCGTCGCTGACTTGTGGCGCATCGGCGCGGCAGGCTTCGCAGTGGGCTTGGTTCAATGTCGACATGGTCTGTTCCTGAGTTCGATTCTTGTTGGAAATTACTATCTTTGCACGCAAGTCGCGAGCGGGTTCTGCTCAGGCCGCTTTCGGCTTTGGCGGAAATTTCGGCGCATGCAGACCCAACTGCATGCCTTGTTTGACCATGGCCATGATGTCTTCATGGGCCACATCGAACAGGCGCTTGAGGTTCGGCAGGACAAAGTACAGCGGTTGCAGGATGTCGATGCGATAGGGCGTGCGCATCGCTTCGAGCGGATCGAAGGCTTGATGCTCAGGCTCATCCGACAGTGAGTAAACGGTTTCTTTAGGCGAGGAAAGAATGCCGCCGCCGTAGATGCGTTGGCCCTGGGGCGTGTCGACCAGGCCGAACTCGATGGTCATCCAGTACAGGCGCGCCAGGTACACCCGTTCTTCCTTGGTAGCTTGCAGGCCGAGTTTGCCGTAGGTGTGGGTGAATTCTGCGAACCACGGGTTGGTCAGCAGCGGGCAGTGACCAAAGATCTCGTGGAAAATATCCGGTTCTTGCAGGTAGTCCAGTTCTTCGCGGGTGCGGATAAAAGTGGCAACCGGGAATTGCTTGCTGGCGAGCAATTCAAAGAAGGTCTGGAAGGGAATCAGCGCCGGTACACGGGCGACCTGCCAACCGGTGGTCTCGCCGAGCACCTTGTTGATCTCGCCGAGTTGCGGAATGCGGTCGTGGGGCAGACCGAGTTTTTCGATACCGTCCAGGTACTCTTGGCAGGCACGCCCTTCGATCACTTTCAGTTGGCGAGTGATCAGCGTGTTCCACACCGCGTGTTCTTCGGCGGGGTAGTCGATAAAACCTTGCGCATCGGGCTCGCGGGCCACGTATTGCGTCTGCTTCATACTGCTCTCCTGCTAGGGGAATTCGTTCTTGTTATGTCCAGTTATGGACTTACAAATACCCCAGGATTTTCGGATGTGCAGCCCCGTGCGCGAGGTGTAAGGCATAAAAAACAGCACTTTTCGTAAAGTTTTCGTTACGCAATGGCGGTTGCGGCGTAGCTGTTGAGTTTTCTGGTTTGAAAAGCGCCTTGGGTGTCACATAATCTTTACGACTATCTGAGCGTTGCAGCAAAAAATCGCTCCTGCGGCCACCGCCACCCCCTGTGGAAGCGGGCCGAACTCGGCATGATTTCCTTAACCGCTTTTCGAGCCTTTATATGCGTATCAAAGTCCACTGTCAGAACCGCATCGGCATCCTGCGCGACATCCTCAACCTGCTGGTGGCCTACGGGATCAACGTCGCGCGCGGCGAAGTCGGCGGTGAGCATGGCAACGCGATCTATCTGCATTGTCCGAACCTGATCAACATCCAGTTCCAGGCGCTGCGGCCCAAGTTTGAGTCGATTGCCGGTGTGTTCGGCGTCAAGCGGGTAGGGCTGATGCCGAGCGAGCGGCGGCACATGGAGTTGAATGCGCTGCTCGGCGCGCTGGAGTTTCCGGTGCTGTCGATCGACATGGGCGGCTCGATTGTCGCCGCCAACCGCGCGGCGGCGCAGTTGCTTGGCGTGCGCGTGGATGAGGTGCCGGGGATTCCGCTGTCGCGTTACGCCGAAGATTTCGATTTGCCGGAACTGGTGCGCGCCAACAAATCGCGCATCAATGGCATGCGGGTCAAGGTCAAGGGCGACGTCTTTCTGGCTGACATCGCGCCGTTGCAATCAGAGCATGACGACAGTGAGGCCATGGCCGGTGCCGTACTGACGTTGCACCGTGCGGATCGTGTTGGCGAACGCATCTATAACGTGCGCAAACAAGAGTTGCGTGGCTTCGACAGCATCTTCCAGAGTTCGAAGGTCATGGCCGCCGTGGTGCGTGAAGCGCGGCGCATGGCGCCCCTCGATGCACCTTTATTGATTGAAGGCGAAACCGGCACCGGCAAGGAATTGCTGGCACGCGCCTGCCACCTCGCCAGTCCGCGCGGGCAGTCGCCGCTGATGGCGCTCAACTGTGCGGGTTTGCCGGAATCGATGGCCGAGACCGAGCTGTTTGGGTACGGCCCTGGCGCGTTCGAAGGCGCCCGTGCGGAGGGTAAGCTCGGCCTGCTGGAACTGACGGCGGGCGGCACGCTGTTTCTCGATGGCGTCGGCGAAATGAGCCCGCGCTTGCAGGTGAAACTGCTGCGCTTCCTGCAGGATGGTTGCTTTCGCCGGGTCGGCAGCGACGAAGAGGTGTATCTGGACGTGCGGGTGATTTGCGCGACGCAGGTGGATTTGTCCGAACTGTGCGCGCGCGGCGAGTTTCGCCAGGATTTGTATCACCGCTTGAACGTGCTGTCGCTGCACATTCCGCCACTGCGCGAATGCCTCGACGGGTTGACGCCGCTGGTCGAGCATTTCCTTGATCAGGCCAGCCGGCAGATCGGTTGTTCGCTGCCGAAACTGGCGCCGGCAGCGATGGATCGGCTCAGTCACTATCACTGGCCGGGCAACGTGCGGCAGTTGGAGAACGTGCTGTTTCAGGCGGTTTCGTTGTGCGATGGCGGCACGGTGAAGGCTGAGCACATTCGATTGCCGGATTACGGCGTGCGTCAGCCGCTTGGCGATTTTTCGCTGGAGGGCGGGCTCGACGAAATTGTCGGCCGGTTCGAGAAGGCAGTGCTGGAGCGGCTGTATTCCGAGCATCCGAGCAGTCGTCAGTTGGGCAAGCGGCTGGGGGTTTCGCACACCACCATTGCCAACAAGCTGCGCGAATACGAAGTCGGCAAAGACAGCAGCACTTGAAGTCTTTTGATCTATTGCCGCGAAGCGGCACAACACCGCCGGTTTTTCGACTTCACTCCATTCCTCCACTCCTCTCCAAACCCCTCAAGCCCTTTGTTTACCGGGCCTCGCGCCGCCAGAAAAAAGTTGGTCTGCAAATTGCTTAAGGCTCAGCAGTACAGCGGTGGGCGGCAAACGTCCGGCATGCAGAGGAAAGAGTGTGGACAAGTACCTTTATGTGGCAATGACCGGCGCCAGCCAGAACGCACTGGCGCAAAAGGCTCATGCCAACAACCTCGCGAACATCTCCACCAACGGTTTTCAGCGCGATCTGGAGCAGGCGCGTTCGATGCCGGTGTTTGGTGACAGCTTTCCGGCGCGTGCGTTTGCCATGTGCGAACGGCCCGCCACCGACTTCACGCCGGGCTCGCTGGTGCAGACCGGTCGTGACCTCGACGTTGCCGTGACCGGCAACGGTTTCATCGCCGTGCAAAACCCTAACGGCGGCGAAAGCTACGTGCGCACCGGCAGCCTCAACGTCGATGCCCTGGGCGTATTGCGCGCCGGCAACGGTATGCCGGTGATGGGCAATGGCGGGCCGATTGCCGTGCCGCCCGAGCAACAGATCGAAGTGGGCGAGGATGGCACCATCAGTATTCGGGCGATGGGCGAAGGCCCGCGCGTCATGGCTGAAGTCGACCGGATCAAACTGGTCAACCCGGACATCAAGAACATGAACAAGGGCCTCGACGGCTCGATTTACACCAAGGACGGCCAGCCTGCGCCGGCTGATGCCAACGTCAAACTGGTGTCGGGTTTCCTTGAGTCGAGCAACGTCAATGCCGTGGAAGAGATGACTTCGGTGCTGGCGCTGGCCAAGCAGTTCGAGTTGCACGTCAAGATGATGAACACCGCCAAAGACGACGACCAGGCCATGGCTCGGGTCTTGCAGATCAGCTAATTATCAGAACGTCGCGCCGTAAAACAGGCGCACGAGGAGAATCGAATGCTTCCGGCTCTATGGGTTGCCAAAACCGGTCTGTCCGCCCAGGACACCAACCTGACCACCATTTCCAACAACCTGGCAAACGTCTCGACCACGGGCTTCAAACGTGACCGCGCCGAGTTCCAGGACCTGCTGTATCAGATCAAGCGTCAGCCAGGCGCCCAGTCGACCCAGGACAGCGAATTGCCGTCGGGTCTGCAAGTGGGTACGGGTGTGCGCATCGTCGGCACCCAGAAAAACTTCACCGCCGGCAGCCTGCAAACCACCGAGCAGCCGCTCGACCTGGCTGTTGACGGTCGCGGGTTCTTCCAGATCCTGCAGCCGGACGGCACCACGTCCTACACCCGCGACGGTACCTTCCACCTCGACTCCAACGGTCAGGTCGTGAACGCCAGCGGCTTCGCCCTGGAACCCGCGATTGTCATCCCGAACAACGCGCAGACCTTCACGGTCGGTCGTGACGGCACCGTGTCGATCACCATCGCCGGCAACCCGGCTTCGCAAGTGATCGGTAACCTGCAAACCGCCGACTTCATCAACCCGGCCGGTCTGCAAGCCGTGGGGAACAACCTGTTCCTGGAAACCGCAGCTTCCGGCGCACCGCAAGTCGGTACTCCGGGCCTGAACGGTTTCGGTACCACGCTGCAGAACACCCTGGAAACCTCTAACGTCAGCACCGTTGAGGAGATGGTCAACATGATCACCACTCAGCGCGCTTACGAGATGAACTCCAAGGTGATCTCCACCGCCGACCAGATGCTCTCGTTCGTAACGCAGAATCTGTAATCAAGTCTATGAGGCGACCATGAGGTCGCCTGCAACACCGTGAGGTAGGGTCATGAATCGCTTCGTATCTGTTCTGGCATTGAGTGGAGTCGTCTCGCTCGCGGGCTGCGTCGCTCCGACGCCCAAGCCCAATGACCCTTACTACGCTCCGGTGTTGCCGCGCACGCCGTTGCCGGCTGCGGCCAATAACGGCTCGATCTATCAGGCCGGCTTCGAGCAGAATCTGTACGGCGACCGTAAGGCATTCCGGGTCGGTGACATCATCACCATCACCCTGAACGAGCGGACGCAGGCAAGCAAAAACGCCAACTCGCAAGTGGCCAAGAACAGCAAGACCGGCATTGGCCTGACCTCGTTGTTCGGCTCCAGCCTGACCACCAATAATCCAATTGGTGGCGGCGACCTGAGCCTCAACGCCGGCTACAGTGCCGATCGTGCGACCAAGGGCGACAGCAAGTCCGGGCAGAGCAACACCCTGACCGGCTCGATCACCGTGACCGTTGCCGACGTCTTGCCCAACGGCATCATCGCAGTGCGCGGCGAGAAGTGGATGACCCTCAACACGGGCGATGAACTGGTGCGGATTGCCGGTCTGGTGCGCGCCGATGACATCGCCACCGACAACACGGTTTCTTCGACGCGGGTCGCCGATGCACGTATTACCTACTCGGGCACCGGTGCCTTTGCCGATGCGAGTCAGCCAGGCTGGTTCGACCGTTTCTTTCTCAGCCCGCTGTTTCCTTTCTAGGTGGCTATCAAGTTGAGCATGTTGAACTTCAAACGCCTGATGGTGGCCGCCCTGATGCTCTCGGCTGCGTTTAGCGCGCAAGCCGAGCGGCTCAAGGACATCGCCAGTATTTCTGGCGTGCGTTCCAACCAACTGATCGGCTACGGCCTGGTGGTCGGGCTCAATGGCACCGGTGACCAGACGACGCAAACCCCGTTCACCCTGCAGACCTTCAACAACATGCTCTCGCAGTTCGGCATCAAGGTGCCGGCGGGATCGGGCAACGTGCAGTTGAAAAACGTCGCGGCAGTGTCTGTCAGCGCGGATCTGCCGGCGTTCGCCAAACCGGGTCAGCAGGTCGACATCACCGTTTCCTCGATCGGTAACTCCAAGAGCCTGCGTGGCGGCACCCTGTTGCTGACCCCGCTCAAGGGTATCGACGGCAACGTCTACGCCATCGCTCAGGGCAACCTGGTGGTGGGTGGTTTCGACGCTGAAGGCCGTGACGGTTCGAAGATCACCGTCAACGTTCCGTCGGCCGGTCGCATCCCTGGTGGTGCGTCGGTGGAGCGCTCGGTGCCGAGCGGTTTCAACCAGGGCAACAGCCTGACGCTGAACCTCAACCGTTCCGACTTCACCACCGCCAAACGTATCGTCGACAAGATCAACAACATGCTCGGCCCTGGCGTGGCCCAGGCCATCGACGGCGGCTCGATCCGCGTCAGTGCGCCACTGGACCCGAGCCAGCGCGTGGACTACCTGTCGATCCTGGAAAACCTCGAGGTCGATCCGGGCCAGGCAGTGGCGAAAGTCATCATCAACTCGCGTACCGGCACCATCGTCATCGGCCAGAACGTCAAAGTCTCGCCAGCCGCCGTGACCCACGGCAGCCTGACCGTGACCATCACCGAAGATCCGATCGTCAGCCAGCCAGGCCCGTTGTCCAACGGCCAGACTGCTGTCGTGCCGCGCTCGCGCGTAAATGCCGAGCAAGAAGCCAAACCGATGTTCAAGTTCGGCCCGGGCACCACCCTCGACGAAATCGTGCGAGCGGTGAACCAGGTCGGCGCCGCGCCGGGTGACTTGATGGCCATTCTCGAAGCACTGAAACAGGCCGGCGCACTGCAAGCCGACCTGATTGTGATCTGAGGCCGACCATCATGGATATGCGCAAAAGTGGTCTGGTCAGCAGCAGCGATTCGGGGTCCTACTCGGACTTGAATCGCCTCAACCAGCTCAAGGTCGGCGACAAGAACAGCGACGCGAACATGCGCAAAGTGGCGCAGGAGTTCGAGTCGCTGTTCCTCGGTGAGATGCTCAAGTCCATGCGCTCGGCCACCAACGCGCTGGGCCAGGACAACCCGCTCAACACCGCCGAAGCCAAGCAGTACCAGGAAATGTACGACCAGCAGCTGGCCGTTTCCATGTCCCGCGAAGGCGGCGGTATCGGCCTGGCCGATGTGTTGATGCGCCAGATGTCAAAGAACAAACCCATGGCCCCGGGTGAAGCGGCGGCAGCGTCCGCCGCCAAGCAAGCCGAGGCCAAAGCCGCCGTGGAAACGCCGATTGCCGCCGGTACGGCAGCCACCAATGGACCCTTGTCGCGCCTCAATGGCCAGCGCCCGTTGTGGGCCTCGCGTTCGATCCATGCACCGCAGGCACCAGGCGAGGGCGCGCATCGCAACGACATGGCGCTGATCAACCAGCGCCGCCTGGCGTTGCCGCCGAAACTCGCGGACCGCCTGCTCGCCGGCCTGGTGCCATCGGCCGCGACCCCGGCTGTGACTGCGACGACAGCTGCAACCGCACTCAACAAAATCGACGTGCCCACGATCAGCCCGACCGGTTCCGGCTCGCTGTACAACGGCGACTGGCTGACCGCGCAAACCGAAGCGCCGGCCAGCGGTCGCCTGCAGATTTACGGTCGCGCCATGGCGCAGATTCCGTTGGCGCCGGCGAAAAAAGCCTTCAGTTCTGCCGACGAATTCGTCAACACCATGCTGCCGATGGCCAAAGAAGCCGCCGACCGCATCGGCGTCGATCCGCGTTACCTGGTGGCGCAAGCGGCACTGGAAACCGGCTGGGGCAAGTCAGTCATGCGCGCCCAGGATGGCAGCAGCAGCCACAACCTGTTCGGCATCAAAGCGAGCAGTAACTGGAAGGGCGATTCGGCCCGCGCAATCACCAGCGAGTTCCGCAATGGCGCGATGGTCAAGGAGACGGCCGAGTTCCGTTCCTACGCCTCGTACAAGGACAGCTTCCACGATCTGGTGACTTTGCTGCAGAGCAATAATCGCTATCAAGATGTGCTGAAGTCGGCCGATAACCCAGAACAGTTTGTACGTGAGTTGCAAAAGGCCGGTTACGCCACCGACCCGAACTACGCGACAAAGATTTCGCAGATTGCCAAGCAGATGAACAGTTTTGAAAACTACGCTGCGGCGGGTGTATCCACCACGCCTTTATAAGGCACAAGGTATAAGGTCTGAACCATGAGTTTGCTCAATATCGGGATGTCGGGGCTGTCGGCTAGCCAAGCTTCTTTGGCTACGACAGGCAACAACATTGCCAACGTCGACACCGCCGGTTATTCACGCCAGCAGACCATTCAGACCAGCAATGCCTCGAACCTCAATGGCGGGGTGTTCATCGGCAGCGGCACGACCCTGGCGGATGTGCGTCGGGTGTATAACGCCTATCTCGATCAGCAGCTGCAGACCAGCACTTCGCTGAGCAACGATGCCAACTCCTACCTCGAGCAGGTGAACCCGCTCGACAAGCTGTTCTCGGACAAAACCACCGGCATCAGTGCGGTGTTGAGCAGCTTCTTTGCCGCCGTGCAGACATCGGCCGCCACGCCCAGCGACACGGCTGCGCGGCAGTTGCTGCTGACCAATGCGCAGACCCTGAGCAACCGCTTCAACGCGTTGTCGTCGCAGATGCAGCAGCAAAACGAAGGCATCAACAGCCAGCTGACCACCATGACCGAAAAGGTCAATCAGCTGACGGCCTCCATCGCCTCGCTGAACCAGCAGATTTCCCAGGCCGGCAGCTCGACCGGCAGCGGCCCGAACAACCTGCTCGATGCGCGTAACGAAGCCGTGCGCACACTCAATGAGCTGGTCGGCGTGACCGTCCAGGAACAGAACGGCAGCTACAACGTATCCCTTGGTACCGGCCAGTCGCTGGTGTTGGGCAACACGTCCAACACCCTGACGACCGCCCGCACCGGCATCGACAAGAACCAGGTGACTATCCAGGTCAAATCGCCTTCTTCGGTGAGCGATGTGACCTCTGTCATCAGCGGCGGCAAGATCGGCGGACTGCTGCGCTACCGCGACGACGTGCTGGTGCCGGCAATGAACGACCTGGGCCGCACCGCCATCGTGGTCGCCGACAAGATCAACCGGCAGTTGGGCCAGGGCCTCGACGCCAATGGCGAATTCGGTGCATTGCTGTTCTCCAGCATCAACAGTGCCGCAGCGATCAGCCAGCGCAGCCTGGCCGCCTCGAGCAACAGCGCGGGCTCGGGCAATCTCGACGTCACCATCACCAACTCCAGTGCGTTGACCGCCTTCGATTACGAAGTGACGTTCACCGCTGCGGACAAGTACACGGTCAAGCGCTCCGACGGCAAAAGCATGGGCAGTTTTGATCTGAATCCGGCGGCCGAGATCGATGGGTTCAAGCTCAATCTCAACGGCGCTGCCCTGAGTGCGGGCGATACCTTCAAGGTGATCCCGACACGCACCGGTGCCAGCAACATCACCACGCAGATGACCGATTCCAACAAGCTGGCCTTTGCCGGCGCCCTGGTCGCGACCAGCAACACCGGCAACGGCGGCACTGGCGCCTTGACCGCGCCCGCGCTGACCGTGCCGATGGACATCTACGCCGGCGCCGACCTGGCCGACCTGCAGGCCGGGATCAAGAATTCCATGCCGGTGACCCTGACATTCAAGGACGCTGTCGGCGGCAGCCAGGGCTACGAAGTGTTCAACGCCAAAGGCCAGAGCATTGGCACCGGCACCATCGTGCCGGGGCAGGGCAACGACCTGACGATCAACGTGCCGATGCTCGACGCGACGGGCACGGCGATCCCTGGCAAATCGTTCTCCTTCAACACCACGGTCAGCGGCTCGCCGTCGAAGAACGACAAGTACGAAGTCGCCTTCAACGTCGACGGCAAGAAAGACAACCGCAACGCCAACGAATTGTTGGGCCTGCAAACCAAGGCCACGGTCGGCGTCAGCGGCGGCAACGCCGGCATGAGCATGACCACCGCCTACAGCCGCCTGGTGGAACAGGTCGGCGCCAAGGCCAGCCAGGCCCTGGGCGACAGCACCGCCAGCGGGGCGATCCTGGCCCGCGCCAAGTCCGAAGTCGCCTCCGTGTCCCAGGTTAACCTGGACGACGAGGCCGCCGATCTGGTCAAGTTCCAGCAGTACTACACCGCGTCGTCGCAGATTATCAAGGCCGCGCAAGAAACCTTCAGCACGCTGATCAACAGTCTTTAAGGGAGTCTTCGACGATGCGAATTTCTACAGCCCAGTACTTTGAGACGAGTGCGGCCAAGTACCAGAACAACTTCTCCTCGATTGTGAAGACTCAGGAGCAGATCACTTCGGGCGTGCGTATTCAGAGTGCCGGTGATGATCCTGTCGGGGCTGCGCAGTTGTTGATGTTGCAGCAGCAGAAGGCGATGCTGGGGCAATACAGTACCAATATGGGCAGCATCAAGAGTTCGCTGTCCAACCAGGAGAGCGTCCTTGAAAGCCTGAATACCTCGATTCAGCGCGGTCGCGAACTGGCGCTGCAGGCCGGCAACGGTGGCTACAGCGATGCTGATCGAAAGTCGATTGCCAGCGAAATCGGTGAGATCGAAGAGCAAGTATTGGGCCTGCTCAATAGCAAGGATCCGTCCGGCAACTACATGTTCTCCGGCTCGAAAACCCTGACGCCGCCGTATGTGCGCAACAACGATGGCACCTACTCTTATCAGGGGGATGACAACCAGTTGAGCTTGCAAGTCTCTGACATCTTGTCGATTGCGACCAACGACACCGGTAAGAGCGTCCTCGAGTCGGCCACGAACTCAGGTCGCACCCAGGCGGTACTCGATCCCTCCAAGCCTAATGACGGTACGGTTTCAGTGTCGGCAGGCCTGATGAAATCGAATGCGGCCTACACCAAGAACTTTGCTGCAGGCGAGCCTTACGAACTGAAGTTCGTCGACAGTACTCACTACACCATCGCTGATAAGGATGGTAACGACGTGACCACCGAAGTGTCCGGCAATGGCACTTTTGATGCGAGCAAGCAAGGTGGTTCGACCATCAATTTGCGCGGAGTGGAGTTCGACATCACGCTGCGACTAAAGGCGCCTATCGATCCGGTGACCACGTTGCCAATGACGCCAGATGAAGAAGTGAAGGATCACATTTTTTCGTTGGGCACCAAGCCTGACAGCTTTAACTCTTCACGTACGCCGAGCAATACCTCGACTGCTCAGATCACCGGTTCTGGCGTCTCCAGTCAATCTGACTACGTCAACGGATTTCCTAACAGCGGCGTGGTGGTCAAATTCACCGATGCGACAAACTAC
>NZ_JAEKEG010000148.1 GCF_016651255.1 Pseudomonas sp. TH10 | reverse complement strand
CCGTGTGCAAGTGACGCAGCATGCTGCGTTTCTTGGCAATCATCAGCAGGCCAGAGGTGTCTCGGTCCAGTCGGTGGACGAGCTCGAGCTCCTTGCAATCGGGGCGCAACTGACGGAAGGCTTCGATCACGCCGTAGGTCAGACCGCTACCGCCGTGAACCGCAATGCCACAAGGCTTGTTGATCACGATCAGGGCCTTGTCCTCGAAGATAATCGAGGCTTCGAGGCGCTGCAGCAGGCCTTGAGCCAGGGGCACCGGCTCGTCGCGCTCAGGCACGCGAACCGGCGGCACGCGCACGATGTCACCTGCCTGCAGCTTGTATTCGGGCTTGATCCGACCCTTGTTCACACGCACTTCGCCTTTGCGCAAAATGCGGTAAATCAAAGTCTTGGGCACGCCTTTGAGCCGGGCGAGGAGAAAATTGTCGATTCTTTGGCCGGCATACTCCGGCGAGACTTCAAGCAGTTGAACGCCTGGAGTCGAAGGGGCAGTAGTTGTCATGCCGCGGATGATAACAATTTTTATGGAATTGAAGCACTTAATCATTGCTGCTATAGTCGCGAACGCCGCCAAAAGCGGCCTGGACAGCGGCACCACGGTCAAAAACCGGCCCTGACCAACGCAATTCACCAGGACGCGAGGCCGTCCTACGGGGCTTTCGCTACGTAACGGTGGAGTTTGCAGTTGTAACGAGCGCAGGTGACATGAGGCCTGAATTACACCGCCGAGCAGAGTTTTTACTCGCCTGGCAGGCAGATATTCACGGCCAGTTCACAAAGTGCAGTCAGCTGCAAATGACCCCGAGCGAAGGTTTCGGAAACACCGCCTGAATTAGCCATGATGCGTGACCTCCCCTTTCGGAGCTCACGGTAAATGCCAACCCGCTGCGGATTCTGCGCGCGGCAGCACCCGAATTATCAGGGATACGTGTAGGGTGGAGATGCACAACCGCCGGACTGTGTAGCAATAGGCTTTATCAAGACGCTTCATCTCGTCCACAGCCGCTGGTTGATTCCTCCTCCTGACTGAGTGCTTAAGTAGCCACAGCAAGCAGGACGCGTACGTCGCGACATCGGCCCAATTGGCCGCATATCGCTGGACACGGGAATGGCCAACCACTCCCGACGCACCTGACACCGACCGTGAGAAGTCGTGTGTGCCGAACGCCGTTTCCGGCAGCCCGGAAACCGACGGTACTACATGAAAAGAATGCTGATTAACGCAACTCAACCCGAAGAGTTGCGTGTTGCACTGGTAGATGGCCAACGCCTCTACGACCTGGACATCGAATCCGGTGCACGCGAGCAGAAAAAGGCCAACATCTATAAAGGCCGTATCACTCGCATCGAACCAAGCCTTGAGGCTGCCTTTGTCGATTTCGGCTCTGAGCGCCATGGCTTCCTGCCCCTCAAAGAAATCTCCCGCGAATACTTCAAGAAAGCCCCTGAAGGCCGCGTCAACATCAAGGACGTCTTGAGCGAAGGCCAGGAAGTCATCGTTCAGGTCGAAAAAGAAGAACGTGGCAACAAGGGCGCAGCCCTGACCACCTTCATCAGCCTGGCCGGTCGTTACCTCGTGCTGATGCCGAACAACCCACGTGCCGGCGGTATCTCCCGTCGCATCGAAGGCGAAGAGCGCAACGAACTGCGTGAAGCGCTGAACGGCCTGGTTGCACCAGCCGACATGGGTCTGATCGTGCGCACTGCCGGCCTGGGCCGCAGCAGCGAAGAAATGCAGTGGGACCTCGATTACCTGCTGCAACTGTGGACCGCTATCAAAGAAGCGTCGCTGGATCGTTCCGCGCCTTTCCTGATCTATCAGGAAAGCAACGTGATCATCCGCGCCATCCGCGATTACCTGCGCCAGGACATCGGCGAAGTGCTGATCGACAGCGTTGAAGCCCAGGACGAAGCCCTGACCTTCATCCGTCAGGTAATGCCGCAGTACGCCAGCAAGATCAAGCTGTACGAAGACAGCGTGCCGCTGTTCAACCGTTTCCAGATCGAAAGCCAGATCGAGACCGCTTTCCAGCGCGTCGTTGAACTGCCTTCCGGTGGTTCCATCGTCATCGATCCGACCGAAGCCCTGGTGTCCATCGACATCAACTCGGCGCGCGCCACCAAAGGCAGCGACATCGAAGAAACCGCTCTGCAGACCAACCTTGAAGCCGCCGAAGAAATCGCCCGTCAGTTGCGCCTGCGCGACATCGGCGGCCTGATCGTCATCGACTTCATCGACATGACCCCTGCCAAGAACCAGCGCGCCGTGGAAGAGAAAGTCCGCGAATGCCTGGAAGCCGACCGCGCTCGCGTGCAGATCGGCCGCATCTCGCGCTTCGGCCTGCTGGAAATGTCCCGTCAGCGCCTGCGTCCATCGTTGGGCGAAAGCAGCGGCATCGTTTGCCCACGTTGCAACGGCACCGGCATCATCCGTGACGTTGAATCGCTGTCGCTGGCGATCCTGCGCCTGATCGAAGAAGAAGCCCTGAAAGACCGCACCGCCGAAGTCCGCGCTCAAGTGCCGATTCCGGTTGCCGCGTTCCTGCTCAACGAAAAACGCAACTCGATCACCAAGATCGAACTGCGTACCCGTGCGCGCATCGTCATTCTGCCGAACGATCACCTCGAAACCCCGCATTTCGAAGTTCAGCGTCTGCGTGACGACAGCCCGGAAGCCCACATCAACCAGTCCAGCTACGAAATCGCTGCTGCCGCTGCCGAAGTTGAAGAAGTTCAGCCTGCCGCTGCGACCCGCACCCTGGTTCGCCAGGAAGCTGCAGTCAAGACGGCCCCTGCCCGCGCCAATGCGCCGGTTCCTGCCGAAGTGGTTGCTGCCGCGCCTGTGGCTGCACCGGCCGCCGTGCCAGAGCCAAGCCTGTTCAAGGGCCTGGTGAAGTCGCTGGTCAGCCTGTTTGCAACCAAAGAAGAGCCAGTGGCTCCGGCAGTGGTTGAAAAACCGGCTGCCGAGCGTCCGGCCCGCAACGAAGAGCGTCGCAACGGTCGTCAGCAAAGCCGCAACCGTAATGGTCGTCGCGATGAAGAGCGCAAGCCTCGCGAAGAACGTGCACCGCGTGAAGAACGCGCTCCACGGGAAGCTCGTGAAACCACGCGAAGCTCGTGAAGAAACGCCGGCAGTAGCCCGCGAAGAACGCGCGCCACGTGAAGAGCGTGCACCACGCGCACCGCGTGAGGAACGTGCACCGCGCGCTCCACGTGAAGACCGCAAGCCACGTGGCGAGCGTGAAGAACGTGTACGCGAACTGCGCGAACCCCTGGACGCTGTTGCTCCAGCCGCTGCCGCTGTCGCTGTCGCTACCACTGAAGAGCGTCCGGCTCGCCAGCCACGCGAAGAACGTGCTCCACGCCCACCGCGTGAAGAACGTCAGCCACGTGCCGAGCAAGCAGCAGCTCCAGTAGCCGAAGAAGAACTGCTGTCCAACGAAGAGCAACTGCAGGAAGACGGACAGGAAGGCGCCGAAGGCGATCGTCCACGTCGTCGCTCCCGCGGCCAGCGTCGTCGCAGCAACCGTCGCGAGCGTCAGCGTGATGCCAACGGCAACGTGATCGAAGGTTCGGAAGAGTCTGACTCCGCTGAAGGCGAAGTGGCGGCCACTGCCGACGCACCAAGCGCTAACGACCTGGCCGCTGGCCTGGCTGTTACCGCAGCCGTTGCCAGCTCGGTGATCAGCGCTCCAGCTGAAGCACAGGCCAACGAGCAAGCCGAACGCGCTACTGCTGCTACCCTGGACACTGCTCCAGTCGAAGCGCCAGTGGTTGAAGCGACCTCGCCTGTCGAAGCCACCGCTTCGCCGGAAATCGAAGTGGCGCCGGTTCGTGAAGCGCAGCCTGAAGTAGAAGCGGCACCGCAACCTGCGGCAGTCGTCGAAGCTCCAGCAGTCATTGCAGAGCCTGCTGCCGAGACAGTCAGCGAAACCGTGACCGAATCGATTCGTGAAGTTCGCGAAGAGCAAACCGCTTTCAACTGGGTTGCCGAGCCAGCTGTTGCAGAAACACCCGCCCCGGCAGCTGAAACTCCGGCTTACGAGCCAGAGCCAGTAGTTGCGGCTGCAGAGCCTGCTCCAGTGGTTGAAGCGCCGGTTGAAGCCCCGGTTGTAGCCGAAGTGGCTGCCCCAGTGGTTGAAGCCGCTCCGGTCAGCGCGCTGACACCAAGCGGTCGTGCGCCGAACGATCCACGTGAAGTGCGTCGTCGCAAGCGTGAAGAAGAGCGTCTGCAGAAAGAAGCCGAACTGGCTGCCGCTGCTGCTCCAGCCGTGGTCGAGGCTGCACCGGTGGTCGCTGAAGCCCCTGTTGAAGTTGCCGCTGAGCCTGTAGCGTCGGTGATCGCTGAAGCGCCACGCTCCGTTCAGGACGCGGCAGAGCATCACCAAGAGGCCCAGGAAAAAGAACACGAGCCTAAACCTCTCGTCTGATTCCAAAAGCCGTTAAAAAGCCCCGCCCGGTGAAAACCTGGCGGGGCTTTTTTATACCTTGAAGATCAAAAGATCTTTTACACAAACACCAGGGCGCCGGGCACATCCACATCCCACAACACCCCAGGATCATCCACCTCTACTTCAACCACCCTGGCCGTAGCAAACAGCGGCCTGGCCCCGCCGTCCCCCGAGAGCGCGATCAACGCCGGTCCGAAAGAATCCGCGAACGCCACCGGGTGCCCATACTCTCCGTCATGCACTGGCACACTGATAGTGTCAGCCGCCCTCCCTGCTATCACCCGCTCAATGCTCGAAGGCAGGATGAACGGCATATCCCCCAGCACAATCAACCAACCACCGGGCTGCGGACACGACGCCACCCCGGCAGCAATGCTGTCCCCCATGCCCGTGGACTCGATCAGGACCACCTCGAACCCATAGGCCTGGGCCATGCGAATCACCTGGGGACGATCTGCAGTGGTAACCACAACCCGTTTGCCCGCCTTAGCCGGCAGGTTCACGAGGACATGCTCGATGACCGACCGCACAGCACCGTCGCGCCCGGTACAGTCCGCGAGCAACTTGTCCTTGTCGGCGCCCGCCACCTGGCGAAAGCGCTCGCCCTGTCCCGCTGCCAGCACGATGACGGCGATGGGTTCGCTCATGGCGCCTCCTGCAAGGGCTTCTTCTGTTTGAGTTCGACACCGTTCTTGATTGCGACAATTTCAGCCATCAGCGACAAAGCGATTTCCGCTGGCGAATGGCTACCAATGTGCAAGCCGATCGGGCCGTGCAGCCGTTCAATGGCCGCGGCCGACAAGCCTAGCTGAGCCAGATTGTCCCGGCGCTTCAGGCTGTTGACCCGAGACCCCAGCGCACCCACGTAGAATGCATCGGAGTCCAGCGCCGTCAGCAGCGCCATGTCATCCAGGCGCGGGTCATGGGTGAGCGCAACAATGGCGGTGCGCTCGTCGGTCTGGATAGTCAGTACCGCTTCGTCGGGCATGCCCGGGACGAAGCGTCCATGCTGCTCTTCCCAGCCATGGACGAATTCGCTGCGCGGATCGCAGATCAGCACCTCGAAATCCAGCAGCCGCGCCATCTCGGCGACATATCGCGACAGTTGACCTGCGCCGATCAGCAGCAGACGCCAGCGCGGACCATAAATGGCCCGCAACGTCCTGCCGTCAAAGGTCAGCGTTTGTAACTTGTCTGCGGGCTCCAGCAACACCTCACCGGTTTCAATCGACAGCGAGCGCGCCACAATCTCGTGCGCCTCGCAACGCGCCAGCAATTGTGCCACCCAGGCCGGATCGCCGACGCGCTCCTCAGTCAGGCGCAAGGTGCCGCCACAAGGCAAGCCAAAGCGCGCCGCCTCCTCGCGAGTCACGCCGTAGGTGATCAACTGCACGGGCGGTCCGTCAACCGGGATGCGCCCATCGTGCAGGCGGGCAATCAGATCATCCTCGACACAGCCGCCGGAAACAGACCCTATCACCACGCCATCTTCACGCAACGCCAGCATGGCGCCAGGTGCCCGGGGCGCAGTGCCCCATGTCTGGACCACGCTGTACAGCACCACCCGCTGGCCCGCATTGCGCCATTCCAGCACGCTGCGCAGGACATTCAGATCGACGCTGTCCATCAGGCTTGCGCCTTCTGCCAACCCTGTAACTGGAAGCGCACCGGCAGGTTGCGAATACGCTGGCCCGTGGCAGCAAAAATCGCATTACATAGCGCCGGCGCAATCGGTGGAACGCCAGGTTCGCCGACGCCCCCAAGCGGCACGTCTCCCGGCGGCGTCACCAGGTGCACGGCGACTTCCTTAGGTGCCAGCGACATGCGCGCCACTTCGTACATATGAAAGTTGTCCTGTTGCACCTTGCCGTCCTTGAAGCTGATTTCACCCAGTACCGCGTTGCCCAGGCCCATCACGCAAGCGCCCTCGAACTGCGAGCGAATGCGCTCAGGATTGATCTGCGGCCCGCAATCGACGGCGATGTCGGCCTTGTGCACGATCAACGTGCCATCATCCTTGACCTCGACCTCGATCACCGCGGCCACGTAAGTCACGAAGCTGTAATGCACCGCCAGGCCCAGCCCACGACCCTTGGGCAGTTTGCGTCCCCAACCGGCGGCTTTCGCAGCGGTTTCCAGCACCGTTCGCATGCGCGCGGTGTCGATCGGATAACGCTCGGGGGATTCGCCATAGTTCCATTCTTCGCTCAAGGTGCGCGGATCGATCTGCCGATCCGCGCCGAGCAATTTGATCTGATACTTGAGCGGATCTTCACCGGCCTTGTGCGCCAGTTCGTCGACGAAACTCTGGATCGCGAAACCGTGAGGAATGTTCGATACCGAGCGATACCAGCCGACTCGCGTATGCACGGTAGCTTCAGGGTTCTCCAGGCGTACATTGGGAATCGCGTAAGCCATGTTGGTGAAACCCATGCCCAACTCGAACGCCGCCTCGTGATTCATGCCCGGCGCAAACAACGCGGTGATGCTCGGCGCAACGGTGCGATGCAGCCAACCGGACGGCATGCCGTCCTTGTTCAGGCTGGCTTTGAGGTACTCGGCCGACACCGTATGAAAGTACGAACAATGGATATCGTCTTCACGCGTCCATTGCACCCGCACTGCCTTGCCGGGAAATTCCTTGGCGAGGATCGCCGCTTCGATGACAAAATCCGGCTTGGACTTGCGCCCGAAGCCGCCGCCGAGCAGGGTCACGTTGACCGTGACGTTATCGAACGGGACGCCGAGGCGTTCGGCAATTCGCTCTCGCGTCACCTGGGGTGCCTGGCTCGGTGCCCAGGCCTCGCAGACGCCGTCCTTGAAGCGCGCAATGGCAACCATCGGTTCCATCGGGGACTGTGCCAGGTGCGGCAGATAGTAAGACGCTTCCAGCGTGGTTTCGGCGTTGCCCATGGCCTCGTCGATGTTGCCGGTGTTGCGCACGACCTTGCCGGGCTTGAGCGATGCGGCTTCCAGCTCCTTGCGGTAGGCGATCGAGTCATAGCTGGCATTCGGGCCATCGTCCCACTCGATCTTCAGCGCTTCGCGCCCTTTGATCGCCGCCCAGGTATTGCTGGCGATCACTGCCACGCCACCCAGGGGCTGGAACTCCGACGGCATTGGCCGCCCTTCGATATTGATGACCTTGAGCACGCCAGGCACTTTCAGCGCCGCACTCGAGTCAACGGATTTGACCTTGCCGCCGTACACCGCCGGACGCGCAATGGTCGCGTACAACATGCCGGCAAAATGCACGTCGGCGCCGTACACCGCGCGACCGTTGACGATGTCCTCACCGTCGATGGCCTTGGTGCCTTCCTTGCCGATGTAGCGAAATTCCGACGGCTGCTTGAGGCGCAGGCTGTCGCGAGCGGGCACCGCCAACGCACTGGCCGCGGCGGCGAGTTCGCCATAGCCCAGCTCACGGCCGGAGGTTTTGTGAATGACTTTGTGCAACTGCGCGTGACACTCGGCCACTGGCACATTCCATTGCGCGGCCGCAGCCTGTTCAAGCATGGTGCGGGCCGCTGCGCCGCAACGGCGCATCGGTTCGTACCAATGACGCATGCTGCGCGAACCGTCGGTGTCCTGGTTGCCGAAACGCACTTCATCACCCGGCGCCTGCTGGACTTTGACGTGAGCCCAATCAGCGTCCAGTTCATCGGCAACGACCAGGGTCAGACTGGTGCGCACTCCCTGGCCCATCTCGGAACGGTTGCACACCACGGTAACAATGCCGTCAGCGGCGATGCTGATGTAAACCTTCGGATCGTCGATCCAGCCATTGGGCATGCCATCGGCGCCGAATTTCGTTGCTTTCTCGTCGGCCAATGCATCCTGCCAGCCCCAACTCGCGGCCAGCACCAACGCGCCAGTGGCACCGACGCCTTTGAGGAACCCACGGCGACTGAGATTGCTCAGGGCGAAATCATTTGGAAGGCGGCTCATGCTTTCGCCTCCTTCAGATGGGTGGAGGCTTGGCGAATCGCGGTTTTGATCCGGTTGTAGGTGCCGCAACGGCAAATGTTGCCCACCATCGCTTCTTCGATCTGCTCGTCGCTCGGGTTCGGATGGGTCTTGAGCAATGCCGTGGCCGACATGATCTGCCCGCCCTGACAGAAACCGCATTGAGCCACCGCCGTGTCGAGCCAGGCTTGCTGGACCACTTGCCCGACCGGGTCGGCGTGCAGGTTGTCGATGGTGGTGACGTTCTGGCCGATTACCGAGCCGATCGGCGTGATGCAACTGCGCGCCGGCAAGCCGTCGATGTGAATGGTGCATGCGCCACACAGGCCCATGCCGCAACCGAATTTGGTGCCGTTGTAACCGGCGACATCACGGATCGCCCAGAGCAGCGGCATGTCTTCAGTGACGTCGAGGGAATGATCCTGGCCATTGAGTTTCAGGGTAATCATGGGCACGCCCGCATATTTTTTGGAGGTTATGGGGTCGAGCAATCTGCCGCCGAGGAGTGGCGGTGGTTCACGCAGATCGACTCAGGCTAAGGAGGCTCTCTTGTGTCGACGCGAACGTCTGCACCGGGCCTTTGGTGGAGCAAATGACGGTTATCGTTAGCTCGCTAAGTTAACCCAGCGTTAACAAAAAAGCCCTGCACTTTTTCATCAGTGCAGGGCTCTGGATGGCGCTTTGAAAGCGTAGCCTCAATAGCGGTTGGGCTCCATTTCCAATTCGACATTGAAACGTTCGGCAATATCTTTCTGGATGCGTTGCGCCAGTTCGAGCAGTTGCAGCCCGGTCGCCGTGCCGTAGTTGACCAGCACCAGCGCCTGCAATTTGTGCACGCCGGCATCAGCCTCACGGAAACCCTTCCAGCCTGCGCGCTCGATCAGCCAACCGGCGGCGAGTTTCATCTGCCCGTCCGGTTGCGCGTAAGCCACCAGATCCGGGTGCTGCTCTTTGATCTGCGCCACCAGCGCAGCCGATACCAGCGGATTCTTGAAGAAACTGCCGGCATTACCCAGCACTGCCGGATCCGGCAGCTTTTCACTGCGGATGCTGCAGATCGCCTGGCTGACGTCGCTGGCGGTCGGACGGTCGATACCCTGCTCGGTCAGGCGCTGACGCACCGGGCCGTATTCCAGATGCAGGTGTTCAGTGCGGTTCAGGTTGAAGCGCACCCGCAAGATCAACCAGCGCCCCGGCTCCTGCTTGAACAGGCTGTCGCGGTAGGCGAACTTGCACTCGTCCAGGCTGAAGTCGCGCAGTTCGCCAGTCTGGCGATCAAGCGCGGTCAGGCCGGCAAACACGTCCTTGATCTCCACGCCATAAGCGCCGATGTTCTGCATCGGTGCCGCGCCAACCGTACCGGGGATCAGGCTGAGGTTTTCCAGGCCAGACAAACCCTGGGCCAGGGTGTGTTGCACAAACGGATGCCAAGGCTCGCCGGCTTCGGCTTCGATCACCACCTGCTGGCCGTTGTCGCTGAGCAGGCGAATCCCGCGGGTGGCCATGCGCAGCACCAGCGCCTGGATATCGGCGGTGAGCAGCAAGTTGCTGCCCCCACCGATTACCAGCAATGGCACCTCGTGCTGCGTGGCATACGCCAAGGCGTCGCGCACGTCGTCGTCACTGTGGGCCTGGGCAAACAGGCGGGCCTGCACATCCACGCCAAAGCTGTTGTACGGTTTGAGCGATACCCGGGCTTGCACCTGCAGACTCATAACCGCCCCTTCAATTCGATCACCAGCAGGTCACTGGCGCGCTCGATCAGGTCCAGTACCTGCTCGAAGCCCTGGTCACCGTCGTAGTACGGGTCTGGAACTTCATCGAGTTCCGACTGATAGCGGCGCAGGAACAGGTCAAGCTCCGCCTTGCCCTTCGCAGGCTGCAATGCCTTGAGGTTGCGCAGGTTGCTGTTGTCCATGGCCAGGATCAGGTCGTAACTGGCGAAGTCGGCGCGGCTGACCTGCTGCGCGCGTTGCGCCGAGAGGTCATAACCGCGCACTTTCGCCGCGGCCTGGCTGCGCTTGTCCGGCGGGTTGCCGACATGCCAGTCACCGGTGCCGGCGGAGGCTACTTCGACTTGATCAGCCAGCCCGGCTTCGCGCAGTTTGTAGCGCAACACGCCTTCAGCGGTGGGCGAGCGGCAAATGTTGCCCAGGCACACAAACAGAACGCGCATCAGGCCTCCAGCAGGCGACGAACGCGCTCAAGGTCTTCGACGGTGTCGACACCGGTTGGCGGAGCGATCAGCGCATCAGCCACATGAATCCGCACGCCGTGCCACAGAGCACGCAGTTGCTCGAGCGATTCAGTGTTTTCCAGCCAGCACGGGCCCCAACTCACGAAGTCTTGAAGGAAACCGGCGCGATACGCATAAATGCCAATGTGGCGGCGGTAAGGCACGCCTTCTGGCAATTGCTCGCGGCTGTTGGCGAAGGCATCGCGGGCCCACGGCAAAGTGGCACGGCTGAAGGTCAGCGCCAGACCGTTCATATCGCTGACGACCTTGACCACGTTCGGGTTGAACAGGGTTTCGACATCTTCGATCGGCTCGGCCAGAGTGGCCATGCGCGCTTCGGTGTGGGCTGCCAGGTTGGCCGCCACCTGATCGATCACGCTCGGCGGAATCATCGGCTCGTCGCCTTGCACGTTAACCACGATCGCGTCGGGTTCAAGACCCAGTTTCTCCGCCACTTCAGTCAGACGATCAGTTCCGGAGTTGTGATCTTCACGGGTCAGCACCACTTCGGCGCCGAAACCCTTGCAGGCCTCGACAATGCGCGCATCGTCAGTCGCAACCACCACGCGGGTCGCACTGCTTTTGCTCGCCTGTTCCCAGACGTGCTGGATCATCGGCTTGCCGGCGATCAACAGCAGCGGTTTGCCCGGCAGGCGGGTCGAGGCGTAACGCGACGGGATGACAACGGTGAAGGCGGTGGTCATTTATCCAGACGCTCGTCAGTGGTCAGGGTGCGGGCTTCGCTTTCGAGCATCACCGGGATGCCATCGCGAATCGGGTAAGCCAGGCCGGCACCCTTGCTGATCAGTTCGGTCTTGTCGGCGCTGAGCTTGAGCGGGCCTTTGCAGATCGGGCACGCGAGGATATCGAGCAGTTTGGTGTCCATGAACATTCCCTGGATAAAAGAGTTAAGGCAAAAGGCGATCTGGCAACAGGCGCATCAGTTGTGTGTCAAACCACGCCACGAAGGCCGGCGACGGCACAGCATCGACCGCCAGATACCACCAGTCGGCAGCAGCGAAGGCACGGCACTTCACCGCGTCCTTTTCGGTCATCACCAGCGGCAATGACGGTGTGAAATTCAAGGCCTGCACGCTGTACTCGGCGTGATCGGCAAACGCATGCGGGACCGGCTGCCAGTCTAGCGCTTCAAGGGTGTTGAAGAAACGCTGCGGATTGCCGATCCCGGCAACCGCGTGCACGCTCTGACCGGCCGGAAAATGATCGAGCGACCGCCGTTCACCGCTACGCAGATTGACCAGCGCGGTAGGTTGCAGCTGGAACGCAAACCCGTCATGGCGATCGTCCGCAGCGCCGTTGTAGAGCACCGCATCGACGCTCTCAAGGCGCTCGACCGGCTCACGCAGGGGCCCGGCGGGCAGGCAGCGCCGGTTACCCAGGCCACGGGCGGCGTCGATCAGCACCAGCTCAAGGTCACGGGCCAGGCGATAATGCTGCATGCCGTCGTCCGACAGGATCAGGTCCAGCGGTTCACTCTCGAGCAAGGCCTCATGACCGCGCTGACTGCGGTCCGGGTCGATCATCAAGGGTACGCCGGTGCGCTGGACGATCAACAGAGGCTCGTCGCCCGCAGTATCGGCGCCCTGATCCGCCGCGACTCGCCATGGCAGTTGCGGTGGTTTGGCGCCGTAACCCCGACTGACCACCCCGACGCGCAGCCCGCTACGCTGGCAGTGCTCGATCATCCAGAGAATCAGCGGAGTCTTGCCCGTGCCGCCAACGGTGATATTACCGACGACGATCAACGGCACTGGCGGCTGATAGATCTCGCCCTCGCCCGCCAGGAAACGCTTGCGCTTGCTCGTGACCACACGGCGATAGAGCCACTCCAGCGGCTGCAAGAGCTTCAGGGCCGGATGTCCCTGGTACCACGCGGCGAGCAAGCGATCGGACATGGCCATCAGGGCGCGGGCGGCGCCGCCTCGACAGTGGTCATGCGCAGGTGGCTGAAACCGAGCTTGCCGGCAGCATCCATGGCGATGATGACCGACTGATGCTGGGTCTTGCCGTCGGCGCTGATGGACAGCGGCAGGCTGGTGTCGCCGTTGGATTCTTTCTGCAGGGCGTCCATCAGGGTCGCCAGGTCGTTCTTGGGCAAGACCTGGTTATTCACCGAAAACGCGCCTTCAGCATTGATCGCCACGTCCAGGTGCTTGACCTGCTGATCTTCGGCGGGCGTTCCGCTGACGGCTTCCGGCAGGTCGACGCGCAGCTGGGTTTCACGGGTGAAAGTGGTGGTCACGACAAAAAACAGCAGCAGGATAAACACCACGTCGATCAGCGAAGCGAGGTTTATATCGACCGTTTCCCGAGGCTTGCGGCGGAATTTCACGCTCTGCCCTCGGCCAGGTCAACATCACGGTCGCCCTGCACGACTTCAACCAGTTTGATCGCTTCCTGTTCCATGCCCACCACCAGTTCGTCGATCCGGCGTTGCAGGAAACGGTGGAAGAATACCGACGGAATACCGACCATCAGGCCCGCAGCAGTGGTAATCAGCGCTTTGGAAATACCACCGGCGAGCACCGAAGCATTAGTCGTCATGCCGGAACCGGTAAACGCGCTGAAGATATCGATCATGCCCAGCACGGTGCCGAGCAAGCCCAGCAACGGCGCCATGGCGGCAATAGTGCCCAGCGCATTGACGTAGCGTTCGAGTTCGTGAATGACTCGCGCCGCGGCTTCCTCGATGCACTCTTTCATGATTTCGCGACCATGCCGGGAGTTGGCCAGGCCAGCCGCGAGTATTTCGCCCAGAGGGGAATTGGCGCGCAATTCCTTGAGCTTTTCCTTATTGAGCTGTTTGTCTTTGATCCAGACCCAGACCTGGCCGAGCAGATGCTCGGGGGTGACGCGACTGGCACGCAGGGTCCACAGGCGCTCGACGACGATCGCCATGGCCACGATGGAACTCAGAATGATCGGCAGCATCATCCAGCCGCCGGATTTGACCAATTCCCACACAGTGACAGTCCCCTCGAAAAAGTGCGCCACTTTACCATAGGGGCTCCTCGCACCGAAGACCACGATGGCGCAACCGGTCGGGGCCCGCTGCCCGCCAGTCATTCTGCCAGCGGTGCCGGATCACGCCAGAAGCGCCGTTGTTGACGCATCGTCGCCGGTGCCGAGAAGGTCCCCAGTTGCAGATGAACGGCGCCCTGCTGCGCACTGTCGTAGATCCCCATTGCCAATTTTCGATAGCGTGCAATCACCGTCGGGTGCGGATGGCCGAACGAATTGCCGTTGCCGCGGGAGATCAGCACCGCCTTGGGCTGGAGCACGTTGAGCAGGGGCATCGTGGATGAAGTGCGACTGCCATGGTGCGGAGCCTGCAACCAGTCAGTGGCGACGGCCAGCGGGCTGCCGAGCAATGCCTGCTCGGCGGCCCGTTCGATATCACCGGTCAGCAGCAACCGCTCGCCTGAGGCCTCGATTTGCAACACGCAGGATCGGGAGTTGCTGTCCTGCGCCGACGCCCACTGCCAGAGCCGGAAGCTCACCCCGTCCCAATTCCAGTACCCGCCACTCTCGCAGGCATCTGCGAGCAGGCCGTCTGCCGGGGGAAAGGGTTCGCCGCCCATTATCCTGCGGACCGGTATTGCGTCGACCACTGCCTTGGCGCCTCCGGCATGATCGGCGTGAGCATGGCTGATCAGCATCAGGTCAAGCTGTTCCACTCCCAGCTTGCGCAACGTCGGCAGCACCACTCGCGCGCCCATGTCCATGCCCGCGGAACGCGGCCCGGCGTCATACAACAGGTTGTGATGACGAGTGCGCACCAGGATCGCCAGGCCCTGGCCGACGTCCAGAAGCCAGACCTCGGCAATGCCTTCGGCGATTGTGGGACGCGGTGGCAAGACCAGTAACAGCAACATCGGCCAGCCCAGCCATCGCAGCGGCACCCCCGCCGGCATTAGCAGCAGCAGGGCGCCGGCGGCGGCCAGCGCCCAGGTCCAAAACGCAATCGCCATAGGGTCCCAGGCGGGCACCTGCCCCGCCGCTTGCGCCAGGCCCTTGAACAGCCAGTCGAGCAGCCCCCCGGCGAGCCACAGCAACCCTCGCCCACATAAGGCATTGGCAGCAGCAAGGTGCCAAGCAATGCAGGCGGCAGGACCAACAGACTGATCCAGGGCACCGCGAGTAAATTGACCAGCGGCCCACTGAGGCTGATCGGCAGGCCGAGGATGAGTAAAAGCGGACTCAAACCAATGGCGATCATCCACTGGGCGCGAGTCCAGGTTTGCCACCAGGGCAATGAGCCAAGCCGACCGCCGAAAGTGAAGATCAACACCCCCACCGCCGCAAAGGACAGCCAGAAACCGGGTTGCAGGCTCGTCAGCGGGTCCATCAACAGGACCCCGTTCAGCGCCAGCAGCAGCGGCCACCAGGCGCCGAGATGGCGCAAACGCAGGCGCCACAGCAGCACCAGGCCGATCATCACACAGGCCCGGCGCACCGGTACGTCGAAGCCGGCAAGCAAGCCATAACCAAGAGCCGCCGCAAATGCCAATCCGCACGCCCAAGGCAGCCAGGGCAAACGGCGCGGCCATAAGCCATAACGAGCCAGCCCCGCGATCAGCAAGTACATCACGCCTGCCAGCAAACCGATGTGCTGCCCGGAAATCACCAGCAAATGTACGGTGCCGGTGTCTTGCAGCACCTGCCAGTCCTCGCGGCTCAGGCCGCTGCCGTCGCCCAGCACCAAGGCCGCCAGCGCGCCGCTGCGGCCCTGCGCATCTACATTCAGCAAGCGCTGGCGCAGGCTATCGCGCCAGGCTCCCCGGGCATCTGCGAGTATTTCGCCAGCCTTCACCGTGCCGGTGGCGCCGATGCGTTGCGCCAGCAGCCAGGCGTCGTAGTCGAATGCATGGGGATTGAGCAGCCCGATGGGTCGTTTCAGCTTGACTGCCAGGCGCCAGCGTTCCCCGCTATTCACCGCAGGGCCGTCGTACCAGGCCAGGCGCATCCGCTGCGGGAGCTTTGTACGGCGGGAATGGCTGTCCGACAGCTCGAAGCGCACGACACCTTCGCCGTTCTGCGGCAGTCCCGTGACCGTCCCCTCCACCCAACGGGTTTCACCCTCGAGCTGAATCGGCAAGCGATCGTTTAGCGCCCATTGCGCCTGGGTACAGGCCCAAGTGAAGCCAAACAGGAAAAAAGCCAGCGGATAGGCGCGAAACGGCAGCACCATCAAGCCCACTATCGGCATCAGTATCAACGACCAGACCGGCGGTAATGCCGGTAAGAAACGCAGGGTCAGCAAACCCAGCGCCAGCGCTATCATCCCTGTGCGCATACGCCCGTCCTTGGAGTCCACCCACTAGGCATAGTCGAGGGATGGCACGGCCGTCGTTATTAATTGTCACAAAGTCTGAATGGGCGGTTCACAGAATCGAGACATACTTGCCGCCTTAACCGACCGAGAAGCCTTATGCCCCGGCGCTTATTCAAACGCTACATGCCAGATCCGACGAGCATCAGGGAACATAAGTCCTTACGCTTCCTTGGCACCCTGCTGCATGACCCGAACCTGTGGCACCTCAACCGCCATTCCGTTGCCCGGGCGATGGCCGTGGGTTTGTTCGCCGCCTTCCTGCCCATTCCCTTGCAGATGCTGGTAGCCGCGGCGTTGGCCATCATGGTGCGCGGCAATATCCCCATCGCCGTCAGCCTGGTCTGGCTGACCAATCCAATCACCATGCCGGTCGTGTTCTTCTGTACCTACCAGACGGGCGCCTGGTTGATGGACATTCCTGCCCGGCACTTGCCGGACGAACTGACGTGGGAGTGGATCAGCGGCGAGCTGTCCACGATGTGGCAACCATTCCTGCTGGGTTCGGTGGTCACGGGACTGGTGCTGGGAGCCCTGGCCTACTGCCTGACGATGCTGTACTGGCGCTGGTGGGTTGCGCGGCAGTGGCGGCGGCGCAAGAAAAACCGGATGTCGTGATGCAAAACGGCCTCCGCATGGGAGGCCGTTTGTCTATCCAGGATTACTTTAAGTACGCATCCCGCGGCCACTCACCAGCAACCGCGCACAACCGAAATACAGCACCACGGTGGCAACGAGCATAAAGGTGATCGCGATGCCGATCTTGATATCCGACACACCCAAAATGCCGTAACGGAAGGCGTTGACCATGTGCAGCACCGGGTTGGCCAGCGAAACGGTTTGCCAGAACGGCGGCAGCAAGGTGATCGAATAGAACACGCCACCCAGGTAGGTCAGCGGCGTCAGCACGAACGTCGGGATGATGGAAATGTCATCAAAGTTGCGCGCAAACACGGCGTTGATGAAACCCAGCAGCGAGAAGATCGTCGCCGTCAGGACCACCACCAGGATCGTCACCCCCAGGTGATGCACCTGCAAATGGGTGAAGAACATCGACAGGATGGTCACGATGACGCCAACCATCAGGCCACGCAGCACGCCCCCGAGGGTGTAGCCGATCAGGATCGTGTGTGGCGACACCGGCGAGACCATCAGCTCTTCAATGGAACGCTGGAATTTACTGCCGAAGAAACTCGAGACCACGTTGCCGTAAGAGTTGGTGATCACCGACATCATGATCAACCCCGGCACGATGTACTCCATGTAGGTGAAGCCACCCATGTCGCCGATTTGCCGGCCGATCAGGTTACCGAAGATCACGAAGTACAGGACCATGGTGATCGCTGGTGGCAGCAGCGTCTGCGGCCAGATCCGCGTGAAGCGTTTGACCTCGCGATAAACGATGGTTTGGAGCGCGACGAGGTTGGGACCGAACTCGGAACTCATACCGCCACCTTCGACAGATTTTTCTCCACCAGGGACACGAACAGCTCCTCAAGGCGATTGGTTTTGTTACGCAGGCTCAACACTTCAATGTTCTGCTGCGCCAACTGAGTGAACAACGCCGTGATGCCCATGGATTTGTCGACCTGGACCTCCAGGGTATGGCTATCGATCAACCGGGCCGGGTAGCCAAGCAATTGCGGCGCAACGCTCAAGGTGTTCTTGAGATCGAGCAGGAAGGTCTCCACATGCAACTGCCCCAGCAATTGCTTCATGCTGGTGTTCTCGACGATGGTGCCGTGGTCAATGATGCCGATGTTGCGGCACAGCTGCTCAGCCTCTTCCAGATAATGGGTGGTGAGGATGATCGTGATGCCTTTCTGGTTCAGCTCGGTAAGGAACGTCCACATCGAGCGACGCAGTTCGATGTCGACCCCGGCGGTCGGTTCGTCGAGGATCAACAGGCGCGGTTCATGCACCAACGCACGGGCGATCATCAGACGCCGCTTCATGCCGCCGGACAGCGAACGCGATGGCACATCGCGCTTGTCCCACAGGCCAAGCTGGGTCAGGTACTGTTCGGCGCGTTCCTTGGCGATCTTCGCCGGAATGCCGTAATAACCGGCCTGGGTCACGACGATGTCGAAAGTCTTTTCGAACTGGTTGAAGTTGAATTCCTGGGGCACCACGCCGATCGAACGCTTCAGCGCCGCGGGGTTCTTGTCCAGGTCATTGCCAAAGATGTTCACCGTGCCGCTGGTCTTGTTCACCAGGGTCGAAAGAATGCCAATGGTCGTGGATTTGCCGGCGCCGTTAGGGCCGAGCAAGGCGAAAAAGTCACCTTCGGCGACGTCCAGATCGATACCACTCAAGGCCTGGAACCCGTTGCCGTAGGTTTTGGTTAGCTGCCGGATGGACAGAGCGGAACTCATATCGGATTTACGCACCAAGAAGGGAAGAAAGGAATAAACAAGGGCGGGCGGCGAGGGATACAACCGCGGCGCATGAGCGCAATGGTGCTTGCCGCCGCCGCACAAGTACAGTCAAGTGTGTCGATAGTTATTATCAAGTCAACGCGGTCATGACCGCTTTTTGGTAGGCCGGGCGTTGTTTCAGGCGCTCATACCAGGCTTGCAGATGCACGTGCGGCGCGCGCTCGATGGGCATTTCAAACCAGGCGTAAATAAAGCTGCCGAGGGGAATATCGCCCATGCCGATTTCGCTTCCGGAGAGGTAAGGCTGGCTGGCCAACGCATGATCGGCCATGCTCAGCAGCTCATTGCATTCCTTGATCGCTGCGTTGATCGCCGACCAGTCCTGCTTGTCGGCCGGCGTGCGCAAAACGCCCCAGAACACGGTGCGGAAGGGCCCGGCAAAACTCGAGGTGGTCCAGTCCATCCACTTGTCGGCGACGGCCCGTGCTTGCGGATCCGCCGGGTACCAGGCGCTGTTGCTGGCGTGGCGGGCCAGGAGATAACGCACGATGGCATTGGATTCCCACAGCACGAAGCCGTCGTCTTCAATCACCGGCACACGACCATTAGGGTTCATCGCCCGGTAATGCGCGGTGTCCACGACGCCAAAGGCACCGCCGGCATCTATTGCCTCGTAAACCAGGCCCAGCTCCTCGGCGGCCCACAATGGCTTCCTGACATTCGATGAGTTTTTCCGTCCCCAGATCTTCAGCATGACCGCCTCTTTTCCAATGCATGGACAGGCAGCATACGCCGGATCAGGCGCGACTCAAATCGCTCTGCATGTCCCCCAGCAGCGCCGGCAACTGCCCGGCAAACAGGTGCGGGTAACATTTTTCCAGGTGCTCGAAAAAGAACGCTTCAGGCACATCAGTGAACTGGCCATGGTCGACCAGGTACTCCATCAACGGCTCGCCATCGCGATTGAAAGGGTGGAACACGCTGTCGTTGATCCCGTCGAACTCCAATGGCGCGACGTTGAACAATTCGCACAGGCCTTGATTGAATGCCGGCGTGGCCTTGACCCAGCGTCCGTTCAGGAACAGTTCGGTATAACCGTGCATGGCGAACACGTCGCTTTTCAACAATTCAAGCAAGCGCGGGGTCGACAGGTGATTGCGCACATCCGCCAGACCAATGCGCGCCGGGATCGCGCAATGCCGCGCGCACCCGGCGAGCAGCGTGGCTTTGGGCACGCAATAACTCTCCCCGGTTGCCAATGCATAGCTGCCGCGCAAGGTCTGCGGATCACGACTGAAGGTGTAGGGGTTATAGCGCACCGCTTCGCGCACGGCGTAATAAAGATTGATCACCTGCTCGAGCGGATCGCGGCTGGCACCTCGATGTTGTTCGGCGAACTCCACTACTGACGGGTGGTCACTATCGATGAAGCGGCCGGGACTCAGATACTCGTGCATGACGACAATCTCCTGGATGAGACTGGAGTCTAGCGACAGCTCAAGCACAGAGATAACGACGTTTCGGCCAAACTTGGACGCAAAGCTGCGGGGTGACCGAACGATTTCCCACACGTGTTGCCCACCGAACCTACGAAAACCATCCGGGGTTTCCCACGATTTCAATCACCTTGGTCTGACCGCCCGGTTTTGCAGATGCCGTCTAAGCTCTGGAGGGTCGATTTGCCTTGGTTCACGGAGGACTGAATATGCTGTTGTTGTGGATACTGGTTCTGATCGTCGGCATTGCCTATCTGGCCCATCGCCGCACCGCCCCGCTCCCCGCCTTGTGCATCGTTGCCGTTTTTGTGGTGGCGATGGGCGCCTTCAGTCACGCGCCAGGCTGGTTGTTGCTGCTGCTATGGGTGTTGATCGCCGCCGTGGCGGCGCCCTTGTTGCTGCCGGACCTGCGCCGCAAGTTTTTCAGCGCGCCACTGTTCAGCTGGTTCCAGAAAACCCTGCCGCCGATGTCGCAGACCGAGCGCGATGCGATCGACGCCGGCACGGTGTGGTGGGACGGTGAATTGTTCAGTGGCCGTCCGGACTGGGATAAGTTGCTGGCCTACCCGAAAGTGCAGTTGAGCGAAGAGGAACAGGCCTTTATCGATGGCCCGACCGAAGAGCTCTGCGCCATGGTCAGTGACTGGCAGATCGGCCAGGACATGGACCTGCCACCGCAAGCCTGGGCCCACATCAAGGACAACGGCTTTTTCGCCCTGATCATCCCCAAGGAATTCGGCGGCAAGGGCTTTTCCGCCTATGCCCACTCCCAGGTGGCGATGAAACTGGCGACTCGCAGCGGCGACCTCGCCTCTACCGTGATGGTCCCCAACTCCCTCGGCCCTGCCGAGCTGCTGCTGCACTATGGCACCGACGAACAACGCAACCACTACTTGCCACGCCTGGCGCGCGGTGACGATATTCCGTGCTTCGCCCTGACCGGCCCGCTTGCCGGCTCCGATGCTGGCGCGATGCCCGACACCGGGATCATCTGCAAGGGTCAATGGGAAGGCCAGGAAACCCTTGGCCTGCGCCTGAACTGGGAAAAACGCTACATCACCCTGGGCCCCGTCGCGACCCTCCTCGGCCTGGCGTTCAAGGCCTATGACCCGGACCATCTGCTGGGTGACAAGGAAGACCTCGGCATCAGCCTGGCGCTGATCCCGACTGACACCGCGGGTGTGGAAATCGGTCGTCGCCACCTGCCACTGGGCGCGGCGTTCATGAACGGCCCCAATTCCGGCAGGGACGTGTTCATCCCCCTGGACTACCTGATAGGCGGCCAGGAGATGCTCGGCAAAGGCTGGATGATGCTGATGAACTGCCTGTCGGTCGGCCGTTCGATCTCGCTGCCTGCCGTCGGTACCGGCGCGGCCAAGTTCACCAGCCTGGTGACCGGCCAATACGCGCAGATTCGTGAGCAGTTCAATGTGCCGCTGTCGGCCTTCGAAGGCATTCAGGAAGCCATGGCACGCATCGGCGGCAACGCGTGGATGATGGACGCGGCGCGGATGCTCACCGCCAACGCGGTGGATCTGGGCGAGAAACCGTCTGTGCTGTCGGCGATCCTCAAATACCACCTCACCGAACGTGGCCGCGAATGCATCAGCCACGCCATGGACGTGCATGGCGGCAAGGCAATCATCATGGGCCCGAACAACTATCTGGGCCGCAGCTGGAACGGTGCGCCGATCTTCATCACCGTGGAAGGCGCGAACATTCTCTCGCGCAACCTGATGATCTTCGGCCAGGGTGCGATTCGTTGCCATCCATTCGTACTCAAGGAAATGGCCCTGGCCGGTCGCGAGGACAAGGATCAGGCGCTGAAAGAGTTCGACGGCCTGCTGCTCAAACACATTGGCTTCGCCGTGAGCAACGCTGCCAGCACC
>NZ_JAEKEG010000147.1 GCF_016651255.1 Pseudomonas sp. TH10 | reverse complement strand
AAAATGGTCATCGTTGAAGAGCCGCGGTTCACCCGCGAATACCTGGAGGCCGACAAACGCTCGATCGCCAACGCGGTGCAGGTGTTTTTCAAGGATGGCTCCAGCACCGACAACGTGGTGGTGGAGTACCCGATCGGCCATCGCCGCCGCCGTGCCGAGGGCATCCCGTTGCTCGAAGACAAGTTCAAGGCAAACCTGACAACGCGATTCACCGGGCAACGCAGCGGCGAGATCTTCGCGCTGTGCAAGGATCAGGCTCGGCTGGAGGCGACACCGGTGAATCGGTTTGTGGATTTGTTTGTGATTTAGCTAAACCGCGTCATCGTTCAATCGCGGGCAAGCCCGCTCCCACAGGGTTTTGTGTTGAATCGAGAATCCACAAACAGCCGAAAACCTGTGGGAGCGGGCTTGCCCGCGATGAGGCCGGAACAGGCATCGAAAATCTATTTGAAACGCCGCTCCACACCTTTCTCGACCAGAATCTTCGCCGAAATCTCTTCCACCGAAAAATGTGTGGAGTTGATGTGCGGGATGTTCTCGCGGCGGAACAGGTTTTCCACCTCGCGCACTTCGAATTCGCACTGGGCGTAGCTCGAATAACGGCTGTTGGGCTTGCGCTCGTTGCGGATTGCGGTGAGGCGGTCGGGGTCGATGGTCAGGCCGAACAGCTTGTGCTGATGCGCGCGCAGGGCGGCAGGCAGGGTCAGGCGCTCCATGTCGTCTTCGGTCAGCGGATAGTTGGCCGCGCGGATGCCGAATTGCATGGCCATGTACAGACACGTCGGCGTTTTGCCGCATCGCGACACGCCCACTAGTATCAGGTCGGCTTTGTCGTAATAGTGCGTACGCGCGCCGTCGTCGTTGTCGAGGGCGAAGTTCACCGCCTCGATGCGCTCCATGTAATTGGAGTTGTGCCCGATGGAGTGCGATTTGCCGACGGTGTAGGAAGAATGCTCGGTCAGTTCCTGCTCCAGCGGGGCGAGGAAGGTCGAGAAAATGTCGATCATGAAACCATTGGACGTCGCGAGAATCTCACGGATGTCCTGATTGACGATGGTGTCGAAGATGATCGGGCGAAAGCCGTCGGTTTCGGCGGCTTTGTTGATTTGTTGTACCATGGCCCGCGCTTTTTCCACGCTGTCGATGTACGGGCGCGTGAATTTGCCGAAGGTAATGTTTTCGAACTGCGCCAAGAGGCTTTGACCCAGGGTTTCGGCGGTGATGCCGGTGCCATCGGAGATAAAGAAAGCAGATCGTTTCATTTGCACCTTGGGCCTTAAGCTAGTCATCAATCTTGGATATGATAGGCGCGATTTGCCGGCCGCCATTGGCCCGCATTCTCACTTATTTTCCAGGTCCAGGCCATACAACCGGCCAACGCTCCCCCGAGCTGCCGGTTTCTGAGCTTTTCCAACACAGTTAGTGGAGAGATCACCTTGGTAGAGTACGTAGTTTCCCTCGATAAGCTCGGCAAACACGATGTTGAGCATGTGGGGGGCAAGAACGCATCCCTGGGCGAGATGATCAGCAACCTGGCAGGCGCCGGTGTGTCGGTCCCTGGCGGCTTTGCCACCACCGCGCAGGCCTATCGCGACTTCCTCGAACTGAGCGGCCTCAACGACCAGATCCACCAGGCCCTCGACGCACTCGACGTCGATGACGTCAACGCCCTGGCCAAGACCGGCGCGCAGATCCGTCAATGGATCATGGATGCCGAATTCCCTGAAAAACTCAATGCCGAAATTCGCACCGCGTTCGCCGCGCTGTCGGCCGGCAACCCTGATGTGGCTGTGGCCGTGCGTTCTTCCGCCACCGCCGAAGACTTGCCGGACGCCTCGTTCGCCGGTCAGCAGGAAACCTTCCTGAACATCCGTGGCGTGGAAAACGTTATCCGTGCCGCCAAAGAGGTGTTCGCCTCGCTGTTCAACGACCGTGCGATTTCCTACCGCGTGCACCAGGGCTTCGACCACAAACTGGTCGCCCTGTCGGCAGGCGTGCAGCGCATGGTGCGTTCGGAAACCGGCACCGCCGGTGTAATGTTCACCCTCGATACCGAATCCGGCTTCCGTGACGTGGTGTTCATCACCGGCGCCTACGGCCTGGGCGAAACCGTTGTGCAAGGCGCGGTCAACCCGGATGAGTTCTACGTACACAAGGGCACGCTGGAGGCCGGTCGCCCGGCGATCCTTCGTCGCAACCTCGGCAGCAAAGCCATCAAGATGATCTACGGCGACGAAGCCAAGGCCGGTCGTTCGGTCAAGACTGTCGATGTCGACAAGGCTGAGCGTGCGCGTTTCTGCCTGAGCGACGCTGAAGTCAGCGAGTTGGCCAAGCAAGCGATGATCATCGAGAAGCACTACGGCTGCCCGATGGACATCGAGTGGGCCAAGGACGGTGACGACGGCAAGCTGTACATCGTGCAGGCCCGTCCGGAAACCGTGAAGAGCCGCACCCAGGCCAACGTCATGGAACGTTACCTGTTGAAAGAAACCGGCACCGTGCTGGTTGAAGGTCGCGCAATTGGCCAACGCATCGGCGCCGGCAAGGTTCGCATCATCAAAGATGTCTCCGAGATGGACAAAGTCCAGCCGGGCGACGTGTTGGTGTCCGACATGACTGACCCGGACTGGGAACCGGTGATGAAACGCGCCAGCGCCATCGTCACCAACCGTGGCGGGCGTACCTGCCACGCGGCGATCATCGCTCGTGAGCTGGGCATCCCGGCAGTCGTCGGTTGCGGCAACGCCACCCAGTTGCTGAAGGATGGCCAAGGCGTGACCGTTTCGTGCGCCGAAGGCGACACCGGTTACATCTTCGAAGGCGAGCTGGGCTTCGACATCAAGAAGAACTCCGTCGATGCCATGCCGGAATTGCCGTTCAAGATCATGATGAACGTCGGCAACCCGGACCGCGCTTTCGACTTCGCCCAACTGCCGAACGCCGGTGTGGGCCTGGCCCGTCTGGAATTCATCATCAACCGCATGATCGGCGTGCACCCCAAGGCCCTGTTGAACTACGACGGCCTGCCGCAGGACATCAAGGACAGCGTCGACAAGCGCATCGCCGGTTACAACGACCCGGTCGATTTTTACGTCGACAAACTGGTTGAAGGCATCAGCACCCTGGCCGCCGCGTTCACCCCGAAAAAGGTCATCGTGCGCCTGTCGGACTTCAAGTCCAACGAATACGCCAACCTGATCGGCGGCAAGCTCTACGAGCCGGAAGAAGAAAACCCGATGTTGGGCTTCCGTGGCGCTTCGCGTTACATCAGCGAATCGTTCCGCGACTGCTTCGAACTCGAATGCCGTGCGCTGAAGCGTGTGCGCAACGAGATGGGCCTGACCAACGTCGAAATCATGGTGCCGTTCGTGCGTACCCTGGGCGAAGCCAGCCAAGTGGTCGATCTGCTCGCCGAAAACGGCTTGAAGCGCGGCGACAACGGTCTGCGCGTGATCATGATGTGCGAACTGCCATCCAACGCGATCCTCGCTGAAGAGTTCCTTGAATTCTTCGACGGTTTCTCGATCGGCTCCAACGACCTGACTCAACTGACCCTGGGCCTGGATCGCGACTCCGGTATCATCGCGCACCTGTTCGACGAGCGTAATCCGGCGGTCAAGAAGCTGCTGGCCAACGCGATTGCCGCGTGCAACAAGGCTGGCAAGTACATCGGTATCTGCGGTCAGGGCCCTTCGGATCATCCGGATCTGGCCAAATGGCTGATGGAGCAGGGCATCGAAAGCGTGTCGCTGAACCCGGACTCCGTACTGGAAACCTGGTTCTTCCTCGCCGAAGGTCAAGCAGCAGTCTGATTGTGTGAGCGGGCCGCTCCCTGTAGGAGCGAGCTTGCTCGCGATGGACGTCAACGATAATGCGTTTATCCTGAATAAACGCGGCGTCCTGAGGTTCTTCGCGAGCAAGCTCGCGCCTACAGGGGGGAACGGCCGTTTTAGAGATTGAAGTAGGGCGGGCTCCTGTGGATGCCGCCCTTTTTTGTGCAAGAGCATTATGCAAAGCAGCAGCCAACTATTTCCTGTCGCCCTGATCAGCGCCGAACGCCGCGGTGATCTGAGCGAAGACGTCTACCGTTTGAAACCCGCCAACAGCCCGGACGGCACCGTCGAACTGGCTGTGACGCGCCTGGGCATGGCCGACGAGCCGTCCCGGCGCGGTGTGCCAGTGATTCTGCTGCATGGCAGCTTCTCCAACCGCCGATTCTGGTTTTCCCCGAAGGGCCTGGGGCTGGGTGCTTATCTGACCCGTCTCGGTTTTGATGTGTGGATCCCGGAAATGCGCGGCCACGGCCTGTCACAGCGCAACCAGGGTTACCGGCAGAACCGCGTCGCGGACTACGCGCGCTACGACCTGCCGGCCATCGGCGCCTTTGTGCACGAGCAAAGTGGCCAGGCTGCGCACTGGGTTGGACATTCGCTGGGGGCATTACCCTGGCGGCGGCGCTGGGCGGCCAGTACATCGACGAGTCGGTGGTGGCGTCTGCCGCCTTCTTCGGCACACAGGTCAGCCGCACCTACTGGCCGCTGAAGATCCCGCCGGTGGAGTGGGGCGGTCGCTTCATCCTCAAGCGCTTTGCCCAGCTCTCCGGTTCAAGGCTCAAGCGCGGTCCGGAGGACGAGCCGATCGGCCTGGCCCTGGAAAGCATGCGCTGGTACGGCCTGTTTGGGCGTTTTGGCGATGCGGACAAGGATTGGTGGGCCGGGTTGGCGGACGTGCAACTGCCGGTGCTGGCCGTCAGTGCTGCGGGCGATCATCAGGACCCGACCTGGGCCTGTCGCAAGCTGTTCGAGCAGATCGGTTCCGAGCACAAGCAATTCGTCAATTTGGGTCGCGACCAGGGCTTTGCCGATAATTTTGGTCACGTCGAGATGCTCGTCAGCAAAGCCGCCCAGGCCGAAGTGTGGCCGCTGGTTGCGCGCTGGCTGGTCGACCAGCGCACGGCGCTGTTGCCTGGCCAGGCGGATTTAGCCGCGGCAGTCTGAGCGCAATGCTCTATCAAGGGCATTTCGCTCGCACCGGGTTGCGGCTAAGATATGACGCATCATGCTTTTTCGGTCACTTTGCGACATCTCGATTGTCTTCCTCTCTACAGGAGTTTCTCGATGAACCATTACATCACCCCTGACCTGTGCGACGCCTATCCGGAGCTGGTCCAGGTGCTGGAACCGATGTTCAGCAATTTCGGTGGCCGTGATTCCTTCGGCGGCGAAATCGTGACCGTCAAGTGCTTCGAGGACAACTCGCGGGTCAAGGAGCAGGTCGAGCTTGAGGGGCATGGCAAAGTGATGGTCGTCGACGGCGGCGGTTCCCTGCGTCACGCGCTGCTGGGTGACATGCTGGCCGAGAAGGCCGCGAAAAACGGCTGGGAAGGCCTGGTGATCTACGGCTGCATCCGCGACGTGGATATCATTGCGCAGACCGACCTCGGCGTTCAGGCCCTCGCCAGCCACCCACGCAAGTCCGATCGGCGTGGCCTCGGCGATCTTAACGTCGCGGTGACATTCGCCGGTGTGACATTCCACCCGGGCCACTACATTTATGCGGACAACAACGGCGTGATCGTCTCGCCGAGCCCGCTGAAGATGCCTGAATAAGAATTTCGACAAAGGGATGCGGATGTTCGAGGAAGAAAACGCGCAATGGGGGCTGGTGCATGCCCTGGTGCTGGACGGTAGAGGCGGTGCGCGTTCGATAGCCCGGACTGAGCTCGACGATTTGCAACTGCAGGCGCATGAGAGTCTGTGGCTGCATTGGGATCGCAGCCATCCGCAGACCCAGACCTGGCTGCGCAAATCCAGCGGGCTCAACGAATTCACCTGCGATCTGCTGCTGGAAGAGAACACTCGTCCGCGCCTGTTGCCGTTGCCGGATTGCGAGTTGCTGCTGTTTTTGCGCGGGGTCAACCTTAATCCAGGTGCCGAGCCGGAAGACATGGTCTCGGTACGGATTTTCGCCTCTGCCCAGCGCGTGATCTCTCTGCGTTTGCGCCCATTGCGTGCCACCGATGAATTGCTGGTGCAATTGGCGGACGGCAACGGCCCTAAAACGGCATCCGAACTCATCCTTTATCTGGCGCAGTTCCTCACCAACAAGGTGCAGGATCTCGTCACTTGCCTCTCGGAAATCGCCGATGAGGAAGAAGAAAAGATGGATGCCGACGAACGGTATACCCCCGAGCATGGCGCCATTTTGCACATCCGGCGAAGGGCTGCCGGACTGAAACGTTTCCTGGCTCCGCAACGGGATATTTTCGGACAACTGACAAGGATAAAACTGCCGTGGTTTGTCGACGATGACGCCGACTACTGGAACGAATTGAATAACAGCCTGACCCGTTACCTCGAAGAGCTCGAATTGACCCGAGAGCGCGTGGGGCTTGTGCTGGAGGCTGAAGACCGGCGATTGAGCGAGCGCATGAATCGCACGATGTATCGCTTCGGGATCATCACCTGCATCTTTTTACCGATGAGTTTTATCACCGGCCTGCTGGGCATCAACGTTGGCGGTATTCCGTTGTCCGACAGCCCCTATGGCTTCCTGGTGGCCTGCCTGATGATGGTCTCGGTGGCGCTCGGGCAGTGGTGGTTATTCCGTCGTTTGCGCTGGGTGTGAACATGGCGCATGTGACCCGACCAAATTTGCCCGCGTCTTTCACAGACATCACGAGAGGTGCGTATGCACGATCCGTTTGAACAGTCTTTGCGCGACATGCTCAACGCTTCGCCGTCCAGCCGCGACGACGATGCGTGTTTGGGCCGCGTGCTCAAAACCGCCAACCGCCAGGTTGGCGCCGGCGATCTGTTCAGCCTGCTGGGCCGCTGGCTGCCCGCGCTGATGATCGCCCTGAATAACGGCTCGGCCCACGTCTCGCCGGTTTCCCGCCTTCGTAAACCTACTGCTCGCACTGCTGATAAGGCTGATTGAATATGGAACTTGATCTCTGGACTCAGAGCCTCGTCACTGCAATGACTGCGTTGTGGACCAAAGTCGCTAATTTCATTCCGAACCTGTTCGGCGCACTGGTGGTGCTGCTGTTGGGTTTTGTCGTGGCCAAGCTGCTCGATACCTTGCTGTCCAAATTGCTCGCCAAACTGGGCCTCGATCGCCTGATGGGCGGCACCGGGCTGACCAAGTTGATGTCGCGTGCAGGGCTGCAAGTGCCGATCTCGACCCTGATCGGCAAGATCGTCTACTGGTTCGTTCTTCTGATTTTTCTGGTTTCTGCAGCAGAATCCCTTGGCCTTGAGCGAGTTTCAGCTACGCTCGATATGTTGGCGCTCTATTTGCCGAAAGTATTCGGCGCCGCGCTGGTGTTGCTGGTAGGGGTTTTGCTCGCACAGCTGGCCAATGGGCTGGTGCGCGGGGCGGCAGAAGGTGTAGGCCTGGACTACGCTTCGGGACTTGGGCGGATTGCCCAGGGGCTGGTGATCATCATCAGCATCTCGGTTGCGATCAGTCAGCTTGAGGTCAAGACCGACCTGCTGAACCATGTGATCGTCATTGTTTTGATTACCGTTGGTCTGGCCGTTGCGCTGGCCATGGGTTTGGGAAGCCGGGAAATTGCCGGTCAGATTCTTGCGGGAATCTATGTGCGTGAGTTGTATCAGGTTGGGCAACAAGTGCGTGTTGGCGAGGTCGAAGGCCAGATCGAAGAGATCGGCACGGTTAAAACCACATTGCTGACCGATGAGGGTGAGCTAGTCTCACTCTCCAATCGGATCCTGCTGGAACAGCATGTGAGTAGCCGCTAATCCGGCAAACCCTGCTAATGTATGCCGCCGCAAAATGCCAGCTGATGCTGGTTGCGGCGGACATTGACCTGACTGTCGGCACGACTTGTTTTGAATAAAGCCCATACGCTATCCACGCGCTACGACCCCCGCGAGCTCTCTGATGAGGAGTTGGTCGCGCGCTCGCATACCGAGCTTTTTCACGTAACGCGCGCCTATGAAGAACTGATGCGGCGTTACCAGCGAACATTATTTAACGTTTGTGCGAGATATCTTGGGAACGATCGCGACGCAGACGATGTCTGTCAGGAAGTCATGTTGAAGGTGCTGTATGGCCTGAAGAACTTTGAGGGGAAATCGAAGTTCAAAACGTGGCTGTACAGCATCACGTACAACGAATGTATTACGCAGTATCGGAAGGAACGGCGAAAGCGTCGCTTGATGGACGCATTGAGTCTTGACCCTCTTGAGGAAGCGTCCGAAGAAAAGACGCCAAAACCCGAAGAGAAGGGCGGACTTGATCGCTGGCTGGTGTATGTGAACCCGATCGACCGCGAAATTCTGGTGCTACGATTTGTCGCAGAGCTGGAATTTCAAGAGATCGCAGACATCATGCACATGGGTTTGAGTGCGACAAAAATGCGTTACAAACGTGCTCTAGATAAATTGCGTGAGAAATTTGCAGGCATTGCTGAAACTTAGTTCAGCGCAAATATCTCTTACGTGTAGGCAAGTTCTGATAGACTTGCCGCCGAGTTGTCCCCCGGTTTGCGGGACTGCTTCACAATCACCAGATGGGGATTTAACGGATGAAACTGAAAAACACCTTGGGCTTGGCCATTGGTTCTCTGATTGCCGCCACTTCGTTCGGCGCTCTGGCACAAGGCCAAGGCGCAGTTGAAATCGAAGGCTTCGCAAAGAAAGAACAATTCGACAGCGCTCGTAACTTCAAGAACAACGGCAACCTGTTCGGCGGTTCGATCGGTTACTTCCTGACCGACGACGTTGAACTGCGTCTGGGCTACGACGAAGTGCACAACGTGCGTGCCGACAACGGCCGTAACATCAAGGGCGCCAACACCGCTCTGGACGCTCTGTACCACTTCAACAACCCAGGCGACATGCTGCGTCCATACGTGTCGGCTGGTTTCTCCGATCAAAGCATCGGTCAGAACGAGTCCGGTCGTAACCGCTCCACCTTCGCCAACGTTGGCGGCGGTGCCAAGCTGTACTTCACCGAGAACTTCTACGCCCGTGCTGGCGTTGAAGCTCAATACAACATCGACCAGGGCGACACCGAGTGGGCTCCTAGCGTCGGTATCGGTGTGAACTTCGGTGGCGGCTCCAAGCCTGCTGCTGCTCCAGTTCCAGCACCAGCTGAAGTCTGCTCCGACAGCGACAACGACGGCGTATGCGACAACGTTGACAAGTGCCCAGACACCCCAGCCAACGTAACTGTTGACGCTGACGGCTGCCCAGCAGTTGCTGAAGTTGTTCGTGTAGAGCTGGACGTTAAGTTCGATTTCGACAAATCTGTTGTTAAAACCAACAGCTACGGCGACATCAAGAACCTGGCTGACTTCATGAAGCAGTACCCATCGACCAGCACCACTGTTGAAGGTCACACTGACTCCGTCGGTCCTGACGCTTACAACCAGAAGCTGTCTGAGCGTCGTGCAAACGCCGTTAAACAAGTTCTGACCAACCAGTACGGTGTTGAATCGTCCCGCGTTCAGTCTGTTGGCTACGGCGAATCCCGCCCAGTTGCTGACAACAAAACTGAAGCTGGCCGCGCTGTAAACCGTCGCGTAGAAGCGCAGGTTGAAGCTCAAGCTAAGTAATTAGCTCGCAGCTGTGAGAAAAGCCCGGCTTAGGCCGGGCTTTTCTTTGCCTGCGATTTGGGCTTTATCCGGATTTTGCGATGGCCCTAAAAGATCGCAGCTTTGGGCAGCTCTTAAAGATCGCAGCCTTCGGCAGCTCCTACGGGATCGTCCGCCCGCGGCCCGGAACCTTCGGCAGCTCCTGCAGGATCGGGTTACCACAGGGGCATTGTGGGCGCCGCGGCGTTTACATGGATGTACGCTGGGGCTTGTAGGAGCTGCCGCAGGCTGCGATCTTTTGATCTTTGGCCACAGCCCCAATCACCAGAATCGCCGGGCTTTTCAATTCGAAACGCACTCGCATCCTGTTCCATGGCGTTCAGGTCGCTGCGGCATTCGCGCTGATGCGCCAGGGAGGCGTTTTCGATCATGGCCACCGGCGTATCCAGCGGCCATACCGCCGGCAAGCAGTTGCTCACGGATCTCACTCAGCTTCGCCACGCCCATGTACACCACCAGGGTGGTGCCCCCTGTGCCAGCGCCTGCCAATTCAGTCTGCTGCCATCCTGGGTATGCGCCGTCACCAGCGTTACTCCGCGCGCAACTCCGCGCAGGGTCAGGGGAATATCGCACTGCGTTGCCCCAGCCAGTCCGGCCGTGATGCCGTTTACCAGTTCGACCTCCACCCCACGCTCGCGCAGCCACTGCGCTTCCTCACCGCCGCGGCCGAAAATGCACGGGTCGCCGCCCTTGAGCCGCACCACACATTTGCCCTGGCGCGCATACCGCAGCATCAGGCGATGGATGAACGCCTGTGGCGTGGAACGACAGCCGCCGCGCTTGCCCACGGCGATGATTCGCGCATGGGGGCAATGTTCCAGCACGGCGTCATTGACCAGGTCGTCGATCAGCACCACATCCGCTTCGCCCATGGCGCGCACTGCTTTGAGGGTCAACAATTCCGGGTCACCAGGACCTGCACCCACCAGCCAGACTTTTGCGCTCATCGTATTGTTCCTCATCAGATAATGGCGACTGGCTGAGCCGTGGCGGCCAGCATTCGCTTGATTTCCGGGACGCACGAACCGCACTGCGTGCCGCAACCCAATTCCTGTTTAAGACCCAGCAAGTCCAGGCCTCGACTGATTGCCCGCGCAAACCGCGTTGTGGCTGACATTGCGTGCAGTTGCACAGGGTTTTGTCTGCCGGTGCCAATGGCGCCGCCGGTCGCCGGGTGGTGCACTCATTGGGGCGAGCATCCAGCGCCGCAGTGGCTCATCGGCGCGCCCTTCGAGCCACAGGTTGTGCAGCCAGTGCTGGGCCAGGGTTTCCCCGGCCAGGCGGATGGCGGTGATCCTGCCGTGTTCGATGCGCACGCGTTTGCCGATCGAGCCCGGCGCACGTCCTCGTAGGCCAGCACCGGCCCTTCATCCACGCCCAGGCACTGGTCGATGTCGCGCAATAACTGGGCGTCGGGCGCCGAGGCGCTGGCAGCGCGTATAAGCAGCGCCGGGCGCTCACGGCCAGTGAGGCTCAGGCTGGCGTAGGAAAATTCCTCACAGAGGGGGCGCAGGCGCTCCAGTTGCTGTTGAACGTTGCCTTCGACCAGGGCAAACAGCCGCCACGGCAGGTTTATCGGTTCCAGACGCACGCCGCTGTGCTTGAGCTCTGGCTGTTTCGACAGCGGATCGAAGGCCGGTAGGGTCAGGCTGTTGACGCCACCCTTGAGGAAGCGATCGCCCCAGTGCATCGGCAAAAAAGCCTGACCCGGCCGCACGCCGTCATCGCTACCCACGGCGACGATCACCGCGCCACGACGACTTTTCAGATTGACCAGATCACCTGGCTGCAAGCGCTGCCGGCGCAACTCGTCCGGGTGCAGGCTCAACACCGCTTCACTGACATGACCGAACAACTGCGCAGCGGTGCCGGTGCGGCTCATACCGTGCCATTGGTCACGCAGGCGGCCGGTGATCAGCGTCAACGGGAAGCGTGCATCACGTTGTTCCTTGGCGGCGCGATACGGGTCGGCCACGAACTGCGCGCGACCGCTGGCCGTAGGAAAGATACCGTCCTCATACAGGCGTGCCGTACCTTGCCGGGCGCCGACAGGGAAGGGCCATTGCTGTGGGCCGATCTCGTCGATCAGGGCGTGACTGATCCCGGACAGATCCAGATCCCGTCCGCGCGTCAGCCCTTTGAGTTCATCGAACAGCTGCGAAGGTTGATCGAACCTGAACAGGCTCGATTGGGTGGGGCGCAGACGTTTCTCCAGACGTTGTGCGAAATCCACCGTGATCGCCCAATCCGGCCGCGCTTCACCCGGTGGGAGAATGGCATTGCGTACGTGGGAAATGCGCCGCTCGGAATTGGTGACAGAACCTTCCTTTTCGCCCCAACTGGCGGCGGGCAGTAGCAGATCGGCGAACGCAGCGGTTTCGGTCGTGCGAAAGGCTTCTTGCAGAACCACGAACGGGCATGCCTGCAGGGCCTCGCGCACGGCGTTCTGGTCAGGCATCGATTGCGCGGGGTTGGTGCAGGCGATCCACAAGGCCTTGATACGGCCGCTGCGCACCTGTTCGAACAACTCGATGGCGCTCAACCCGGTGGTGTGCGGCAGTTGCTCAACGCCCCAGTAGGCCGCCACTGCCTCGCGGTGCTCGGCATTGGCGGCGTCGCGATGGCCTGGCAGCAGGTTCGACAGGCTGCCGGTTTCGCGGCCGCCCATGGCATTGGGCTGACCGGTCAGCGAAAAGGTCCTGCGCCTGGGCGGCCAATTTGCCCGGTGGCCAGGTGCAGATTGATCAGCGCGCTGTTCTTGGCGCTGCCGGCCGTGGACTGGTTGAGCCCCATGCACCACAACGACAGGAAAGTCGGCGAAGTGCCTATCCACTGCGCGCACTGCTGCAGCTGTTCGACACTGATCCCGCACAGTTGCGAGACCCTTTTCGGGCTGTAGTCGCGCACCAGGCTTTTCAGCTCTGGCAGCCCCTGGGTATGCGCGTCGATAAAGCCATGATCAACCTGGTCCGCCAACAGCAACAGGTGCAGGATTCCGTGGAACAGGGCGACATCGGTGCCCGGCACTATCGCCAGGTGCAGGTCGGCGAGGTCACAGGTGTCGGTGCGGCGCGGGTCGATAACGATGACTTTCATCTGCGGTCGGCGGGATCTGGCCTCTTCCAGCCGCCGGAAAAGTACCGGGTGGGCGTAGGCCATGTTGCTGCCGACGATCATCACGCAATCGCTCGACTCCAGGTCTTCGTAGCTGCACGGCGGGGCGTCAGCGCCGAGGCTGCGCTTGTAGCCGACCACCGCCGAAGACATGCACAGGCGTGAGTTGCTGTCGATGTTGTTGGTGCCCACCAGCGCCCGCGCCAGTTTGTTGAAACTGTAGTAATCCTCGGTCAGCAATTGGCCGGAGATGTAGAACGCCACACTGTCCGAGCCGTGTTCGGCGATGGTGCGGGCGAATACGCTGGCGGCGTGATCCAGGGCGGTGTCCCAGTCCGTACGGCCGCGAGCCAGAGTTTTGCCCAGGCGCAGTTCCGGATAGAGCGCCCGTGCCGCAAGGTCGCCTGTCAGGTGCAGGGTCGAGCCCTTGCTGCACAACTTGCCGAAGTTGGCGGGGTGGGCCGGATCGCCGCTGACGCCGAGAATGCGCTCGCCGTCATGTTCGATCAGCACGCCGCAGCCGACCCCGCAGTAACAGCAGGTTGAAGCGGTGATCTGCCGGTCCATCAGCTTGCTTCCCGCAGGGCCGGCAAGCAGGCGTCGCCGAACATCAGGTGGTCACGGATTGGCTCAATGTCGTGGTTCTCCCGGATCTGGCGGACATACCAGCCGCCATCTGCGGTATCGCCGTACAGGCAGGCGCCGACGAGGATGTCGTCCTTGATCACCAGTTTTTGTAGATCCCGCTAATCGGGTCCGACAGGGTGATGGTCTCGGTACCTTCACCGCCCATGAAGTCGCCAGCGGAGAACAGGTCGATGCCGGTGACCTTCAGTTTGGTCGAGGTCACCGAACCCTTGTAGGTGGCGAAACCCAGCTGGGCCAGGTGGTTGGCGCAGACCTTGGCCTGTTCGAACAGGGGCGCGACCAGGCCGTAGGCGATGCCGCGGTGGCTGGCGCACTCGCCGATGGCATAAATGCGCGGATCGTAGGTTTGCAGCGTGTCGTTGACCAGGATCCCGCGATTGCATGGGATGCCGGCCTTTTCTGCCAGTTCGGTGCGGGGCCGAATACCGGCGGCCATCACCACCAGGTCGGCCGGGATCACGTCGCCATCGTTGAATTGCACCGAGCCGACCCGGCCATTGCCGGCATCGTGTAGCGAGTGGGTCTGTTCGCGCAGGCGAAAGTGCAGGCCGCGACCTTCCAGGGCGGTCTGCAGCAGCTGGCCGCTGGTCTTGTCCAACTGTCGATCCAGCAGCCATTCGCCTATGTGCACCACGGT
>NZ_JAEKEG010000146.1 GCF_016651255.1 Pseudomonas sp. TH10 | reverse complement strand
CCGGGTTGGGTTGGGGCAATTTTCCGCAGTCGGTGGTGCAGCCATTACTCGACGCCGGCCGGCTGCAGCGCCTGAATTTCCGCAATATCGAGAATGGCCTGGTGCTGCCGGTGCATGCGGTGTGGCTCAAGAGCCAGCCGCTGCAGAAGGGCGCGTTGGCGTTTGTGGAGCTGATGGCCAACCAATGACACCGGCCTCCTTGCGCAGGGGGGCGCGTTTTTCCAGAATCGTCGGGATTTACGTGCTCTCGCGCACCTTCAACTCAAACCCCATGTCCAGCACCGGCCTGGCCACGGTGTTGCCTGCCATCAGCGTCAGCATCTGCTCGGCGGCGCGCCGGCCAATCGCTTCGCGCGGGGTATTGATGCTGCTCAGACGCGGCACCATGTGTTCGGACATCGGCAAGTCGTTGAAACCCAGAATCGCCACTTGCTCGGGAATCTTGATGCCATGACGCAACGCCTCGAGCAACGCACCTTGAGCCAGGTCATCGTTGCCAAAAAAGATCGCATCGACGTCCGGGTGCGCCGCGAGCAATTGCATGAACAACTCACCGCCCAGGCCCACGGACGACGCGCGTGGCGTCAGCACTTCCAGGTCCGGGTCATAACGACCGGCCTTCTGCAACGCTTTGCGGAAACCTTCACCGCGCAGCAAGGTGCGCTGATCGAGTTGCGCGCCAATGTAGGCCAGCCGCTGGCGCCCACGGGAAAGCAAATGGTCGGCCGCCGTTTCGCCGGCACTCAGTTGCGAGAACCCTACGCAATTCACCCCGGCGGCGCTGTCCAGCTCCATCATGTACACGCAGGGGATATTGCTGGCCTCGATCATCCGTCGCGAACTTTCGGTGCGATCGAACCCGGTCAGCAGAAAACCACGCGGTTGATAAGCCATGTAGTTGCGCAGCAGGTTTTCTTCTTCATCGCGTGAGTAATGGAAGTTGCCGATCAGCACTTCAAAACCCTTGGGCGTCAGTACCCGGTGAATGGCTTCGAGCGTATCGATGAACAACAAGTTGGACAGCGACGGTACTAAAACCACCACCGAATGGCTCTGTGCCGAGGCCAATGCGCGAGCAGCAGGGTTGACCACGTAGTTGAGTTCACTGGCGGCTTTCTGCACTTTTTCCACCAGTTCGGTGGCCACAGTGCTCACACCTCTGAGGGCGCGCGAGGCAGTAATCGGACTGACACCGGCCAGGCGGGCAACTTCATTAAGGGTGGGACGGCCGGTGGTGCGGGTATTTTTATCGTTTTTAGGGGTGGTCATCGGGCGGCTTGCCAAACAAAAATCAAGGCACTAAGGTAGCGCTGTCCTGATGCAGCTGTAAATGCGTAAGCGAGGTCCTGCCTGATCTTCGCTTTTTGGCGTTGGGCGCAAACCTGCTGCAACCCAAAAAAACGACAAGAAGGCGTCGGCAACTTCTGCCTGTGCACTAGAGTCATAGCTAGCAAAGGTAGCGCTGTCTGCGCGCTGAGGTGTTATATGAGTCATCCCATCACCGCCCTGGTCATCATGGGCGTTGCCGGTTGCGGCAAGACGTGCGTCAGCGAGGCCCTGTGCCAATTGAGCGGCGCCACTGCCATTGAAGGCGATACTTTCCATCCGGCCGCGAACATCGAAAAGATGAGCGCGGGGATCCCCCTGAACGACGACGACCGCTCCGGCTGGCTCGACAGCCTGTGCGATGAACTGCGTCGCGTCGATGCATTGGGCAAGCGCCCGGTGTTGACCTGTTCCGCCCTTAAACACAGTTATCGCGAAGTGCTGCGCAGTGCCTTGCCGGGCCTGGGCTTCGTGTTTCTTGAATTGACCCCTGAAGTCGCTGCCGAGCGTGTGTCGCACCGCCCGGGCCACTTCATGCCGGCCACGTTGATCGAAAGCCAGTTCGCCACCCTCGAATCGCCCAAGGGCGAACCGCTGACCCTGGCGCTGGATGCCTCCAGCCATAGCGTCGACGAGTTGGCCGTTCAAGCACACCGCTGGTGGCTGGAACATGGCCTGAAACCCGGCGTATGAGTTTTCTGCGAAAAGACAGCGCTGTCCTGATGGCTTGCGAATTACCCGCTTTAATAACAACAACAACCAGGAGACACCCCTAATGTTTGGCATGTCCCACGAGACGTTCCTGCTGCTAGACGCAGTGGTTACGGTAATCGGGCTGATTGTCCTGATTACCAAGTTCAAGATTCACCCGTTCATTTCCCTGACCATCGCTGCGGCGTTTCTCGGCCTGACCTCGGGCATGCCGATCGGCACCATCATCAAAGCGTTCCAGGACGGCTTTGGTGGCGTGCTCGGTTTCGTCGGCATCATCCTTGCGCTCGGCACCATGCTCGGCAAAATGATGGCCGAATCGGGCGGTGCGGATCAGATCGCCCAGACCCTGATCCGGGCGTTCGGTAAAGAAAGAGTCCAGTGGGCGATGATGTTTGCCGCGTTCCTGGTAGGCATTCCGCTGTTCTTCGAAATCGGCTTTGTCCTGCTGATTCCGCTGGTGTTCATCGTTGCGCGCCGTACCGGTGTGTCGATCATCAAGATCGGTATCCCGCTGCTCGCCGGCCTGTCCGCCGTACACGGTCTGGTGCCGCCGCACCCGGGTCCGCTGCTGGCCATCGGCGTGTTCGGCGCCGACATCGGCAAGACCATCCTTTACGGCCTGATCGTTGCGCTGCCGACGGCAATCATTGCCGGCCCGATCTTCGGTACGTTCATCGCCAAGCACATTCCCGGTACACCGAATCAGGAACTGGTCGATCAACTGGCCCGCGAGCCGGACGCCAAAGAACTGCCAAGTTTCAGCATTACCCTGATCACCGTGCTGCTGCCGGTGTTCCTGATGCTGCTCAAGACCTTCGCCGATGTCGTACTGCCAGAAGGTAACTTCTTCCGCTCGTTCATGGACCTGATCGGTCACCCGATCTCGGCGCTGCTGCTGGCGTTGCTGCTGTCGCTGTACACCTTCGGCCACCGCCAGGGCATCGGCTCCAACCAGATCCTCAAATTGCTTGATGCGAGCCTGGCGCCAACCGCCGCGATCATTTTGATCATCGGTGCGGGCGGTGGCTTCAAGCAGATGCTGGTGACCAGCGGCGTGGGCGACGTGATCGGTCACATGGCGGTCAGCGCGCAGATCTCGCCGATCCTGCTGGCGTGGCTGGTGGCGGCGGTGATCCGTATCGCGACCGGTTCGGCCACCGTGGCGACCATCACTGGCGCGGGCATTGTGGTGCCGGTGGTGGGGATGATTCCGGGCGTCAACCGTGAGTTGCTGGTACTCGCTACCGGTGCCGGTTCGTTGATTCTGTCGCACGTGAACGACGCCGGTTTCTGGCTGGTGAAGCAGTACTTCAACATGACCGTGGCCGAAACCTTCAAGACCTGGACGGCGATGGAAACCATCCTGTCCGTGGTGGCGTTGGGCTTTATCCTGCTGTTGTCGCTGTTCGTTTAAACAGCTTCTTGCAGACACAAAAAAACCGCAGCGATGCGGTTTTTTTGTGGCCGATTTTGGTTGGGCGCGGGTCAGGCGTCAGCCGCTGGTTTTGCCGGCCAGCCCATCGGCCCGGAACATCCCGCGAATGCCGCGTACGGCCTGGCGAATCCGGTCCTGGTTTTCGATCAGCGCAAAGCGCACGTGGTCATCGCCGTACTCACCAAAACCAACCCCCGGCGAGACGCACACCTTGGCCTCGGCCAGCAGTTTCTTGGCGAACTCCAGCGAACCCAGATGCGCGTACTGCTCGGGAATCTTCGCCCAGACATACATCGACGCCTTCGGGTTCTCGACCATCCAGCCCAGCTCATGCAGGCCTTTGACCAACACGTTACGACGCTGGCGATACTGCTCGGCGATATCGCGCACGCACTGTTGATCGCCTTCCAGCGCAGCAATCGCCGCGACTTGCAGTGGGGTGAACGTGCCGTAGTCGTGGTAGCTCTTGATCCGCGCCAGGGCGTTGACCAGTTCCGGGTTGCCAACCATGAAACCGATGCGCCAACCGGCCATGTTGTAGCTCTTGGACAGGGTGAAAAACTCCACCGCGATGTCCTTGGCGCCCGGCACCTGCATGATCGACGGAGCTTTCCAGCCGTCGTAGACGATGTCGGCATACGCCAGATCGTGAATCACCAATACGTCGTACTGCTTGGCGAGGGCGATCACCCGCTCGAAGAAATCCAGCTCCACACACTGCGCAGTCGGGTTCGACGGGAAGCCGAGGATCATCATTTTCGGTTTCGGAATCGAGCCACGAATTGCCCGTTCCAGCTCGTCGAAGAAGTCCACGCCCGGTACCAGCGGCACCGAACGCACTTGAGCGCCGGCAATCACTGCACCGTAAATGTGAATCGGATAACTCGGGTTCGGCACCAGCACCGTGTCGCCCTGATCCAGCGTCGCCAGCATCAAATGCGCCAGGCCTTCCTTGGAACCGATGGTGACAATGGCTTCGCTTTCCGGGTCGATATCGACCTCGTAGCGTTGCTTGTACCAGTTGGAAATCGCCCGACGCAGGCGCGGAATGCCCTTGGACGTCGAGTAACCGTGGGTGTCTTCGCGTTGGGCAACTTGTACGAGTTTTTCGACAATGTGCGGCGGCGTGGCGCCGTCGGGGTTGCCCATGCTCAAGTCGATGATGTCTTCACCACGACGACGCGCAGCCATCTTCAGCTCGGCGGTGATGTTGAAAACGTAAGGGGGGAGTCGATCTATGCGCGCAAAGCGGCGCGGCGAACCTTGTTCAGCCATTGTTGCCTCGGATAACGTAAGCGCCCGGAACCGTCCGAGCGACGCTGGTCACTGCGGTGACCTGTGGGCGAAGATAAGGGCAGTGATGGCAGACTGTCCAGCGTGGACAAGAATAATTTTTCCCAAGGAAATGCTTAATGGAATTCACCAGCGGCTTCTTGCTGAGCCTCTCGTTGTGCCTGGATATCGGCGTGGCCAACATCGCAATGATCACGCTGGCGATGCAGCGCGGTTACTTTCAAGGCTTCGCTCTCGGCCTCGGCACCTGCGTTGGTGATCTGATTTATGCCGTGCTGGCGCTGGCCGGGATGACCGTGCTGCTGCAATACGAAAGCGTGCGTTGGGTGTTGTGGATCGGCGGTTCGGCGCTGCTGATCTACTTTGCGGCGAAGATGATTTATTCGGCGATCCATCACGAAGCGCAATTGGCGGCCACCGCCGAAGTGGGGCAGAACTCTCATCGCAAGGAGTTCTTTCGCGGGATATTCCTGGCCATGTCCTCACCCAGTGCCATCCTCTGGTTTGCCGCAGTCGGCGGCACCTTGATCGCGCGTTCGGGTGCCGGTGGCCCGCTCGGGTCGGCGTTGTTCCTGGGAGGTTTCCTCTGCGCCGGGCTGCTCTGGTCGGCCGGTTTGTGCTTTGCCGCCAGCCACGGCGGCAAGCTGCTCGGTGACAAGCTGTTGCGCTACTCCTACATGGCATCTGCAGCGATCTTCTGCTATTTCGCGGTGTACGTGATCGTATCCGGCTATAACGAATTTATCGGCGGCGGCGCGGCCGAGCAGTTACACACGCTGTAATTTGGCGAATCGGGTTTGGCTTCTATACTCCCAGCCGAACCCCTTTTTTGTTCCAGGAGTCGAGTCATGGATGAGCAAAAACGCGTCGAAGTGGCTGAACCTCGCTTCGAACATGGACACTTCCTGCTGATTGCAGGGCTGGGTGAGCGATATACCCAGGAAACCGCGCATAACATTCCGGCGTTGTGGGAAAAATTCCTGCCGCATCTGGGCCAGATTCCGGGTCAGAAAGGTGAAGTCACCTACGGCGTCTGCTGCAATTTCGATGGTAAGGGTGGGTTCGATTACATCGCTGGGGTGGAAATCAGCAAGCTCGATGAGTTGCCTCAGGACACGTTTCGCTGGGTTGAGGTTTTGCCCCGACAATATGCGGTGTTCGAGCACAAAGGCTCTCTGGACAGGTTGCCCCAGACGTTCCAGTACATCTGGAAAACCTGGTTGCCGGGTTCCGGGCGCGAGGCGGCGGATGCGCCGGAATTCGAGCGCTACAGTGCAGACTTCAACCCGACACGGCACACCGGTTTGCTGGAAATCTGGCTGCCACTCAAGCCGCAATAATCTATGATCTGCAGCCCTTTCATCGCTGAAATCGAGTTGTCATGACCCCTGTTATCCGCCTCGTCACCGCCGCCGACCTCGATCGCTGCTACGCCATCGAAACCGTTGCCTACGAAGGCGACGAAGCCGCCACCCGCGAGAAGATCGCCACGCGCATCGCCACTTGGCCGGATGGTTTTATCGTCGCCGAGGTGGATGGCGTGGTGGCAGGGTTCGTCAATTCAGGCGCGGGGTATGAAGTGGAAATGTCGGACGAGGCCTTCAAGAGCTGATCGGTCATGACCCGAAAGGGCCGAACGTGGTGATCATGTCGGTGGTGGTGCACCCGGATTATCAGGGGCAGGGTTTGGCCAAGCGCTTGATGGGCGAATTCATCGAACGTATGCGCGGGATGGATAAAGCGACGATTCATTTGATGTGCAAGGAGAAGCATATTCCCCTATACGCCGGATTTGGCTTTGCCTACATCAAACCGTCGGAGTCCGACCACGGCGGCATGGCGTGGCACGAGATGATCCTCACTCTGTAGGAAGCTGCCGAAGGCTGCGATCTTCTGATCCTGATCCTCGGTCTCCCCGTAGGAGCTGCCGAAGAGCTCCTACCGGGGGATGTTTGAGTCAGTAAAGACTGTCCTTCACCCGCGCTGGCGCTTCCCGGTCATACGATTCGCGCATCAAACGCCCCGTCATTCAACCGCTTGTGAAACGCCCCGGCCGTCGGCAGTGCCGAGCGATCCAGGTATTTGTCCGGGTTCCACAGGTCCGAGCGCACTATTGCCTTCGAGCAATGGAAATACGCCGCGTCCACCGTCACCAGCATCACCGTGCGCGCCGGCTTGCCGTTGACCGCAAAACTCTCCAGCAACTGCGGTTCGGCGCTGATTTGCGCCGTGCCGTTAACGCGCAATGTCTCGCCGATCCCCGGGATGATGAACAGCAGCGACACCCTTGAATCCAGCACCACATTGCGCAGCGTGTCGATGCGATTATTGCCGGGGCGGTCGGGGATGGCCAGGGTCTGCGAATCGATGATGCGCACGAAACCGGGCGTATCGCCCCGCGGCGAGCCATCCATGCCGTCGGGGCCTACCGAACTGATGATCACCAGCGGCGAAGCGCGGACCATCGCCTGGTAATCCTCGTTGAGGAACGGAATCTGCTTGCGCACGGCGCGATCGTGGGGAGTCCGTACAGCGCCTCCAGTTCTTCAATGCTGTTGAGCATGACCAGACTCCTCGAAAACCAGACCCATTCGTCGTTCGTAGCCGATCCGGCCCCGATAGGCTTCGCCGCTGTCGACCCAGCCAAACCGGGCATACAACGCGATCGCCGCGGTGTGTGTCCGCATCCACCGACAGTTCCAGCCCCTTGATTTGGCGGCCAGGCCTGGCGCGCAACGTGGGGCAGGGCCTGCAGGCACGCCTTGCCGTAACCCTTGCCTTGGGCCCGTTGATCGACCTGCAAGGCATGCAAGGGTGGCGCTGTGTTCATTGGCCCAGGCCGGCAGCACCGGCGGGCGTTTGAGCAGCAGGAACGCGACGGGAACGCCTTCTACCAGCAGGGCAAATCCCTTGACCCCCGGGCCTGGCTTGGACAGCAGGGAGTGCAGCGCGCCGTGGATATCGCCGCTGAACCTGATCTGCTGTGGATGAACTTCAATGGCCTCGACCTGCTGGCGCTGGAGCGTCGTCAGGCTTTCATAAGGCACGAGTCGAACTGTCACTGGAGAGTCCCTTGTTCCAACACAAGATGATTCCCGGATTCTAGCGATTTTGCGCGCAGGGTTTATTTTTATTTGGGTTGTCGATTTGGCATTCCACCGGACGACTAAGGGTGTCTTCACAACAACAATCACGGAGAACGCTCATGACTGCTACCACAGAAATCCAGACCCTGATCGACACCTACCGCCAGGCGGTGATCGGCAAGAACGTGGAGAAAGTCATGGCGTTGTACGCCGACGACATCGTCTCCTTCGATGCGATCAAAGCCCTGCAATTCAAGGGCAAAGCGGCCTACCGCGCGCATTGGGTGGCGTGCATGGAAATGTGCCCCGGCCCGCACATTTTCGAGTTCCATGAAATCGCCATCGATAGCGCCGACAACCTCGCTTTCGCCCATTGGGTGGCCAACTGCGGCGGCACCAATGACAAGGGCGAAACCCAGAGCTGCTGGATGCGTGTCACCGCGTGCTACCGTCGCGACGCGGGGCAATGGCGCATCGTGCACGAGCACTGGTCGGCCCCGTTCGACATGGCCAGCGGCGCCATGCTGTTCGATGTGCAGCCCTGATGCGTGGGCTGGTCGTCGGGAAAGGGCGCCTGGGCGCCAAACTGAGCCATAGTTGATCCGTTCGAATCAGGAGAACCGCCATGAAGTATTTATGCCTGGTCTACAGCGATGAGCGCCTTCTGCACGCGTCGCCCGACAGCCCCGAAGATGCCGAATGCTGGGCGTACGCCGAGTCGATCCAGGGCAGCGGCCGGATGATCGCGGCCGAGGCGCTGGAGTCGGTGCAGACCGCCACCACCGTGCGCATGCGCAACGGCAAGGTGTCGATCACCGATGGCCCGTTTGCCGAAACCAAGGAGCAGTTGGCCGGCTTCTACCTGATCGATGCACGGGACCTTAATGAAGCCTTGCAGGTCGCCGGGAATATCCCGGCGGCACGGGTCGGCTGTGTCGAGGTGCGCCCCGTTCGCCAGTTGAATCCCTGAATAACAATCACAACAGGAGATCCTTCATGAGTCCGCATGCCCTTCAACAAAAACCTGCGGCTTTCGAGTTGTCCATCAGCCGCCTGATCGATGCCCCGCGGCGCAAGATTTTTCGCGCCTGGACCGAGCCGGCCTTGCTCACCCAGTGGTGGGGACCCCACGGCATGACCACGCCCGAATGCGAAATGGACCTGTGGGTGGGCGGGCAATTTCGCACCCTGATGCGCGCCCCGGACGGTGCCGAATACCCGACCCAGGGGTGTTTCTGGAAATCGTCGCGCCCGAGCGGCTGGTGTTTACCGACGCGTTTACCCCCGGCTGGATCCCTTCGGGCAAACCTTTCATGTCGGCCCAGGTGACGCTTGAAGAGCGTGAGGGCAAAACGCTGTACACGGCGCGGGCGATGCATTGGTCGGAAGAAGACCGCCAGGCGCACGAGTCCATGGGCTTTCACGATGGTTGGGGGCAGAGCCTGGATCGACTGGTCAAGCTGGTGACCGAAGGCATGCCGGACTGATGCCTGGCGCCGCCGTCAGCGCTCGGGTCGAGCAGGTTTACCGGGAAGACTCGCGGCGAATCCTGGCGACGCTGATTCGCCTGCTCGGGGATTTCGACCTGGCTGAAGAGGCGCTGCACGAAGCGTTCTTCGTCGCGGTCGAGCGCTGGCAACGGGACGGCGTACCGGATAATCCACGCACCTGGCTGGTGTCTACCGGGCGGTTCAAGGCTATTGATGTGTTGCGTCGGCGTGCCCGGTTCAACGCCGCTCGCCCCCTGTTGATCGCGCAGTTGGAAGAACTGGAGCAGGCGGACTGGAGTGGCGAGGAAGTGGAGGACGATCGCCTGCGCCTGATTTTCACCTGCTGTCACCCGGCACTCGCCGCCGACGCGCAGGTGCCGCTGACGCTGCGGGAAGTGTGCGACCTGACCACGGAAGAAATCGCCCGGGCGTTCCTCGCGGCCCCCGCCACCATTGCCCAGCGAATCGTGCGGGCCAAGGCGAAGATCCGTGACGCGAAAATCCCCTACCAGGTGCCGACCCTGACGGAATTGCCCGAGCGCCTCGACAGCGTGTTGCGGGTGATTTACCTGGTGTTCAACGAAGGCTACTCGGCGTCTGTCGGCGATGAGTTGACCCGAGAGGATCTGACCCGCGAGGCGATCCGACTGGGGCGGTTGTTGATGGAGTTGTTGCCGGAACCCGAGGTCATGGGCCTGCTGGCGCTGATGCTGCTGCACGAATCGCGGCGGCCGGCGCGCACCTCACCCAGTGGTGAACTGGTGTTGCTGGATGATCAGGATCGTGCGCAGTGGGATGCCGAGCTGATCGCCGAAGGCTGTGCACTGGTGGAGCGCGCACTGACCACGCGGCGGTTTGGCCCATATTGTTTGCAGGCGGCGATTGCCGCAGTGCATGCCGAGGCGCCGACGGCCGAGGAGACCGATTGGGAGCAAATAGTCGGGCTGTATGACGTGTTGCTGCGGGCGGTGCCGTCGCCCGTGGTCGAGCTGAATCGTGCGGCGGCGCTGGCACAACGGGATGGGCCATTGGTGGGGTTGACGCTAATCGAAGGGATTTTGCAGCGCGGTGAACTGCTGGATTACCACTTGGCGCATTCGGCCCGCGCCGAGTTTTGCCGGCGGTTGGGCCGGGTAGAGGAGGCTCGGGCGGCGTATTTACGGGCGCTGGAATTGACGCAGCAGGTGCCGGAACGGCGGTTTCTGCAGGAGCGGTTGCGCGGTTTGGATTAGCAAGAGATCGCAGCCTCCGGCGCCCCCTGCATCGGCAACATGTGAACCCCTTGTAGGCACTGCCGAAGGCTGCGATCTGTTGATCTCATTCCAACATCTTGCCCAACAACCAACTCCCCGCCGGCCCCGGCGGATGCAGCCGCGACCACAGTGCATCAACGAATAAAGGTTTCGGCCAGCCACGCACCTTCAACTCCACCAGCTCTCCCGCACCAAATCGTCCCACCAGCCAGCGCGGCAATGGCGCCCAGCCGAACCCGCCCTGGGCCATTTCCAGCAGCATCAGGTAGCTGGGCGCTGACCACACGCGCCCTTTGGCCCGGCTTTCATACGGATTGACGATGGTCGCCAGGCGCAGTTCGCGGTGCTGCAGCAGCAGGTCCTGATTGATAGGGCTGAGCTGCGCCAGCGGATGTTTGCGCGAGACAAACAAGGCAATTTCCGTTTGCTCCTCGACGGTCGAGGTCACCAGATCTGGCGGGTAAGTGTCCTGCATTTCGGCGAACGCCAGATGCGCACGACCGCGCTGCACCAACTCGATCAGGTCATCGCATTCGGCGATCAGGCATTCCAGCTCCAGGTCCGGATAACGCTGCTCGAACCCGACCAGCGCCGCTTCGAAGCGCGCCGATTGATAAGTGTCGGAAATCGCCACGGTCAGTTTCGGCTCGACGCCTTGGGACAGTTGCCGCGCGGTCATTTCCAGGCGACTGCTGGCCGCGAGAATCGCTTCGGCCCGTTGCAGCATCACGTGGCCGGCCGCGGTCAGCGTCGGCTTGCGGCTACTGCGATCGAACAGCACCAGGTCCAGATCAATCTCAAGGCTTGCCACCGCCGCGCTGATGGTCGACTGACTGCGCCCGAGTTTGCGCGCCGCCGCCGAAAACGAACCTTGAGTCGCGGCTTGAACGAACGCCAGCAACACTTCTTGAGAGGCCATGAACTATCGCCTTGATCGATGGTTATTGGTTATGAAGTATCGGAGCGATGCCGGAACATGGCAACCTCTTCACTCAAGGAGTCAGGCCATGACGGCTAACAAATCCATCACTGAACGTATTTTCCAGGCCGTCGGCTTCGAACTGCTGGCGATCCTGATCTGCACACCGTTGCTGGCGTGGATCATGAAGAAGCCGCTGCTCGACATGGGCGCGGTGACGCTGCTGATCGCGTTGTTGGCACTGGCGTGGAACGTCGTGTTCAACGGCTTCTTTGACCGCATGCTCAAACGCCTGAATATCGGCCACAACGCCTGGGTGCGGGTGGTCCACGCGCTACTGTTTGAGGGTGGTTTGATCGTGATGGGTGTGCCGCTGATTGCGTGGTGGTTGTCGGTCAGTCTGTGGCAGGCATTCTTGCTGGATATCGGCGTGCTGCTGTTCTTCCTGCCGTACACCTACGTTTACCACTGGGTGTATGACGTGATTCGCGAGCGTGTGCTGCAGCGTCGGGCCTGCCAGGCCTGACACACAACCGTTTAGGCGGCGCCGAAGGCTCGGGCCGCGTTCGGACGATCTTTTGATCTTAATAATCCTGCCGCTTGCGGAACGCCCAGCGCCCGGCAATCACGGTGAACGTCGCCACCAGCGCGACCAATATCCAGAAGCCTTCCGGATCCTGCGACAACGGCACGCCCCCGACATTCATCCCGAAAAAACCGGCAATGATGTTGATCGGCAGCGCCAGCACCGTCACTACCGTCAAGGTAAACAGCGTGCGGTTGCTCTGTTCGTTGAGGTTGGCGGCGATCTCCTCCTGCAACAGTTTGATCCGCTCGCCGAGGGCCGTCAGGTCGTTGATGATCAGCGCAAACTCCTCGGTGGATTTGCGCAACTCCTTGACGTCCTCCTTCTGCAACCATGGCGGCGGCCGGTTGAGCAGGCGCAACAACGAACCCGGTTCCAACGCCAACAGTCGTTGCAAACGCACCAGCACGCGGCGGTTGGCACCGAGTTCGGCGCGGTTGGTCGACAGCCGCGAGGAGAGCAATTCATCTTCGACCTGATCGACGCTCAGGCTGGTCTTGCGCACGATTTGCGTGAGCACTTCGCCCTGATCGCGCAGCAAATGAACCAGCAACTCCAGAGGCGAGCGAAAGCGTTCGCCAGCCTTCACCGATGAGCGCAATTTGTCCACCGAGTGCAACGGTTGCAGGCGCGCGCTAACGATCAGTTTGCTGCGGGCGCAGACCCACAACGTCGACACATCGGAGGACACCATGCTGCTGAGGTTGAATACCACATCGTTGACCACCGCCAGCAGCGCTGAATCCACGTGCTCGATGCGCGTTGAACGCGAGCCTTCGTGAAGGGCCTCGAAAAACTCCTCAGGCAATTGCAGATGGCTTTTCATCCAGCGTTCGCACGCGGCGTGAGCCAGGTTCAGGTGCAGCCAGAGGAATTCGCCGCTGTCGCTGTCGTCTTGCAGGCAGCGCAACGCAGTCGCTGAATCGACTTCGCGGCCGCGTTCGCCGGGCAGAAAACGAAAGCCGTAAAGCAGGCCAAACAGATCAGGATCGCGATGACTGATGTCGAGGCTGTGGTTCATGAAGGCTCGCTGCGAGGAGGCAAATATTGCAAAGTTTTACAGGGACACTTGAGCCGCAGCATGGCGCTGAATTCTTACCGTTTTATGACGTTTTGATGATGGATGAGTCTCGTGCGCCATTGGGTCTAAATCGCTAAAGAAAGGCTTTGACGCGCCGATGACGGGTAGCTGGTTCGATTGCGATGAAGGTCGTGGACCTGCGTCGCCGACAGGGATGTCCGGACATCTCGCACGCCTGCCTGGCGTGTCTTATCCCTGCCATGAGATACCACTCGATGTTTTTGCAAAAATCCCTGAGAGCACAAATCCTCGCTTTGTTGAGCGGCAGCCTGCTGGCGATGTTGCTGATCGCGCTGTCCTGCTTTCACTTCTTGTCTGGCGGCGTTCAGAGCTACGCCAATCTCATCGCAGGCCCGTTGCACACTTCGCAACTGATCGATGAGGCCAACCTGCAATTCAAGGTGCAGGTACAGGAATGGAAAAACGTTCTGCTGCGCGGCAAGCAACCGGCAGACCTGGCCAAGTATTGGGGCCAGTTCGAAGACCGTCAGCGTGATGTGCAAAATATTCTCGGCGAACTGGCCGGCCAGAAAGGCATCGAGCCGAGCCTGAAAACCCGCATCGAGCGTCTGCGTGACGAGCATCGCCAACTCGGCGCTGCTTACCAAAGGGGCCGAGATGCCTATGTCGCAGCCGGTGCTGATCCGACGGCGGGCGACGTTGCCGTCAAAGGCGTCGACCGGGCAACCAGCGATCAGATGAGCGAACTGGTGGCCGAGCTGCGCAAGCAGGGCACCGAGCAATCGGCGCAGATCAGTGCCGAAGCTGATCACACAGTGTTGCTGGGCATTCTGGTGATGCTCGCGTCGGGTCTGTTGATCGGCCTGTTGAGTCTGTGGCTGGTCAACCGCAATCTGGTCGAGCCGATTCGTAAACTGATCGATTACGTCACCCGGTTGAGCCGCGGCAAACTCGCCGAACGCGTGGTCAGCGACCGTCAGGATGAGTTGGGCAATCTTGCTGCGGCGGCCAATACGCTGCGCGATTTTCTTGCCGACACCTTCACTCAACTGCAACGCAGCGCCAGCGATCTGGACAGCGCCAGTGGCGAGTTGAATGCCATCGCCACGACCATGGCCGGCGGCACCAACGAGCAGTTCAACCGCACCGACCAAGTGGCCACGGCGATGAACGAAATGTCTGCCACTGCTCAGGAGGTGGCGCGTCACGCAGCCGATGCGGCGCGTGCGGCCGACGACGCCGACCAGTCTGCCCAGCAGGGTGAAAAGGTCATGCAAAGCACCATTCACAGCATCACCCAGATGCGCGGCGAGATTGCCAACACCGCCACGGTCATCCGTCGTCTGGAAGCCGACAGCGGCCGCATCGGCAAAGTGCTGGAAGTGATTCGCGGCATCGCCGAGCAGACCAACCTGCTGGCGCTGAACGCGGCGATTGAAGCGGCGCGGGCCGGTGAGGCCGGGCGTGGTTTTGCCGTGGTTGCCGATGAAGTCCGCAACCTCGCACAGCGCACGGCTGAGTCGATCATCGAGATCAACCAGATCATCCAGAGCGTGCAGACCGGCGCGGTGGACGCGGCCCAGGCCATCGACAGCGGCCAGACCCGTAGCGACGAAAGCGTCGAGCAAGTGACTCAGGCCGGGGCGATGCTGGAGCGCATCACCCATGCGGTTGAAGCGATTCGCGACATGAACCGTCAGATCGCCACGGCGGCTGAAGAGCAGACGTCAGTGGCCGAGGACATTTCGCGCAACCTGACCGAAATCACTTCGATCGCCAGCACTAACCTCGATAACGTCCAGCGCACCGAAAGCGCCAGCCAGAACCTGCATGGCTTGTCGGGACAATTGAACGAAGTCACTGCACGCCTGAGCGCGTAGTTTTTTTGCGGAGCAGCAAAAAGCCGCACGATCGTGAAATCGTGCGGCTTTTTAATTGTTCAATCAGTCGTCTTTTTTGTTCTTCAGAACTTCGCCCGTCGCGGCGTTCAAGTCGACATCCCACTCAACGCCCTGGGCGTCACGCAGTTCCACTTCGTACTCGTAACCATTGAAGTGGTTGTCCAGGTCGCTATCGGTAATGGTGGCGCCCGGGTGCAGCTTCATGACGACCTGGTTCAGTTCTGCCAACGGCTTGATCTTGCCGTCCTTGACCAGTTGCGGGATCTGATCCACTGGAACGTCAGCCTGGGCCAGGCCAGCGGTAAGGGTGAGGGCAGCAGCAGTGAAGAGAGCAGTCAAAGTTTTCATGGGTTCTTTCCTTGGATGAACTGTTTAAGTGGGATCAGATTAACTGTGGCAACTTAATTCAGGCTTAATTCCCTATTGCGGCTGGAACTGAGTGTCCTCGCCGTGGGAGCACGGCTTGCCCGTGATCGACTCACCTCGGTCCCGACTCAATACCCATTATTCTGCAACAATTGCCCGACGCTCGCCGCCGCGGGACGCTTGTAGAACTTCAGCAGCTCACTGGCACGGTTGGTGAAGATGCCATCAACCCCTGCATCCGTGACTTTCTGATAGTCCACCGCATCGTCGATCGTGTACACGTGCACCAGCAAACCCTGGTCGTGGGTGTACTGGTTCATCCACGGTTGCACCAGATCGGAGTAGCTCTGGTCGCCACCTTTGGTCAACGCCGCAGAAGGACCGGTGCCGATGGCGCCGGCAGATTTAGCGTACTCGACCCATTGCTGGAATTCGGCTTTGCTCTTGGGTTCCTGTTTGGCGTAGTAGGTGGCTTTGTCCTTCTCGCCCGACTCGGCAAAAGTCACCTTGGATTTCGGCTCGATGCTGCCTTCGCCAACCCACAGCAAGAGGATTTTCGGCACTTGCGGCATTTCCTTTTGCAGCAGTTCGAGGCTGTTTTTCTCGAACGTCTGCAGGATTACTTTGCCTTTGCCTTGACCGACACCCAGCTCGCTTTTCGCCAGTTTCGAGCCGGCCGGGCTCAGCCAGCCGCGATCCTGCAGTTTTTCCTTGAGGTCTTTCTCGATGCCGGGGAACAGCTGCGGCTCCTTGGTCTCGATGTACAAGCCAGGCTTGTGCTGCGCATTGGCCTGGGCGATGTCGATGATTTCATCGAGGGTGAGGATTTTCAGCCCGGCGTAGGACGCGCGAGCGCGGTCCGGATAGGCCTTGTTGTACCAACTGCCGGCGTCGAGGGTTTTCAGCTCGGCGAGGGTAAAGGCGTTGGCCGGGCTGTCCTTGCGATCCGGGAACTTGCTCGCAACGTCGGTGGTGCGTTGCAGGTTGTTATCGTGCAGGGCGAATAGCACGCCGTCCTTGCTGCGCTGCAGATCCATTTCCAGGTAGTCGGCGCCGAGGTCGCGGGCCAGTTTGTAGGACGCGGCGGTGGATTCCGGTGCGTCGAACGACGCGCCACGGTGGGCGATCACCGCCGGGTGCGGAATGCCGTGAGCGGCGGCCAGCGCGTCGACATCGGCGGCGTGAGCCTGACCGAGACCGAGCAACAGGCTCAGCATGAGGGCGCTTTTGGTGAAAGTGGCGGGCATGTTCGAGATCCTTTCGCAGGGCATTTTCAAAGACGTACCTTTTAACAACTGAATCGATTGCTTGCTATCGCCAGACCGACATAAACGTATTAAAAGCGATTTTTCCTGCACTTTTGTGGTGCCGTTTGCAGTACGCTTGCCCTCGGCAGACGTCCCGGCAGAGGGCGCGCCGTTCCGTTGCCCTGCGTGTAAACCATCGATCATTTTTCGTGAGGTTTACCATGCGCATCACCTCCCAACTCATCTGCCAGGCGGCCGACGACCTCAAGGGTTTTGTCGGCCTCAACCGCAAGACCGGTCAGTACATCGTGCGTTTCAGCGAAGACTCGTTCGGCATGGACGTGGCCGACGACGGCATTATTCCCGCCAGTGAATTTGTCTGGGCGCGGGTTTCGGATACGACGATGACGTTGAAACGCGAGCTGATTCAGTTGCTGCTGGACCAGCACATTGATGAGCGCATCAACATCACCGAGCCGTTGCGGGTTTACCTGCACAAGGTTGAAGTGCCGGAGATTGTCGCGGTGCGGAGTCTGGTGCGGGGCTGAGGCGTACCGACGAAGTGGCCCGACCAGCCGCCAGATCAATTGTTAGTTGGCGGGTGCTCGAGCACAAGGTGCTGGTGCATTTGCGAAGTGAGGTTCTCGATGCGCTCGGTCAGCGCTTTTGTCATCTCGGTCAGGCGAGTGTTCTGTTCCAGCAATTCCAATAACTGCGCGGAGTTGTGCGCGGCCTGTGCCTGGCGCTCGGTGTTGGCCACCGCCAGTGCTTCGCGGTGCTGGGCGTCGGCATCCGACTGGGCTTTGTCCCGTGCTGCCTGGCGAGTCTGGGCCAATAGAATCAAGGGCGCGGCGTAGGCTGACTGCAGGCTGAACGCGAGGTTGAGCAGGATGAACGGATACAGATCGAAGTGCGCCACGCCAAATACATTGAGGCACACCCACAGCACTACGATCAGCGTCTGTGCGCCGAGAAAGGTCGGGGTACCGAAGAACCGCGCGAATGCCTCGGCGCGCAGGGCGAACTTGTCGTTGCCAAAGGTCGGGGCGAGGTGAGCATGACGGCGGTGGAACCGCAGGTGATCGACAGGGGCTGCGGGTTTGGAATCAGTCGTCGTGGTCATGGTGCTCTCTGCGGGTCGTTAGGACAGAGCCACACTATAGCGCTGGCGCCGGTTTCATTCTGAAACACATCGCGAAGTTTCATGCCGCGTCAGCGCAACGTTGACCAGCGGTCAGACCTTGTCAATTATGCCAGCTGATAACAGGCCAGGAACATGTCCAGGGCCGAATCCACCACCTGGTCCTGCATCGCGGCCTCAATGCTCGGCAAACCCATGGAGATCTGCGGCCAGAACGCGAAGGACTTCAGCAACCCCTGCACTTGCTGGGCGGCGAACTCGGGATCCACGGGTTTGAGTCGGCCGTCTGCCTGCGCGGCTCTGATCCACACGGTCAAACCTTCCTCGCGTTCGCCCATGCGCGCCACCATGTTCTGCGCGCGCTCCGGGGAATGGATAGTCGCGGCAATTGCCACGCGTGCCAGGCCCATGAAATTGTCGTCGGCCATCATCTGCAACTTGGCGAGCAACATCTGCTGCAACTGCTCGCGCAGTGGCTGGTCTGGGCAATAGACCGCGGTCATCTCTGCGCTGATCCGCGCCCACAATTGATTGAGGATTTCGGCGAACAACTCCTCCTTGCTCGGGAAGTGGTTGTACACCGTGCGCTTCGACACGCCGGCAGTGGCTGCGATCTTGTCCATGCTGGTGATTTCGAAACCGTTGGCACGGAATTCGGCAATCGCCGCTTGAATGATCGCTTCGCGTTTTCGCTCGGTGAGTCGCTGTGGAGCTGTCATAAGTACGCTTCGGCAGAGAAAAGTGGAAATTACACTTGGTAGTTTACTTGTCATCTACTTTGATGCAACCTAGAAACTACACCGAGCAGTGTAATGTTGCGTTAATCCTCGCAACTTAAAAAACAGAACGTTCGGCCACTGCGTGCAGCCATGGCCATTCATCGTCCCAGCGTGGAAAGCCGTGAATTGCGCGGTTTTTCTGGAGTCACTCAGACATGGCCAACTCAAATTCCGCTTCCACACCTGAAGCCTCGCGGCAGGATCAAGGACTGTTCCGTAACCATGCGCCGGTGCAGCGCGAAGGTCTGCGCAAAATGCTGCGCATCATGTGGAACATGATCTTCCATAAACCGCGCGATACCCGTCCAGCCGCAGCGATTCCGGTCCAGGCTTTGACCCGTGAGGACTTGCTGGCTGCCCCGAACCACAGCATCTATCGTCTCGGTCATTCGACCCTGCTGCTGAAAATGCGCGACAAGTTCTTCATCACCGACCCGGTCTTCGCCGAGCGCGCCTCTCCGGTGCAGTGGGCTGGGCCGAAACGCTTTCACCAGCCGCCGATCAGCATCGACCAACTACCGCCGATCGAAGCGGTGATCCTGTCGCACAACCACTACGATCACCTCGACTATCCAGCTGTGTTGCAGTTGGCCGCCAAAACCAACTACTTCCTGACCCCACTGGGGGTTGGCGATACGCTGATCAAGTGGGGAGTCGATGCCAGCAAGGTGCGACAACTGGACTGGTGGCAGGGCACCGAAATCGCCGGCATACGCTTTGTCGCCACACCGTCGCAGCACTTCTCCGGCCGTGGCCTGTTCGATGGCAACAGCACGTTGTGGGCGTCGTGGGTGATGATCGACGGCGATACGCGAATCTTCTTCAGCGGCGACAGCGGTTACTTCGACGGCTTCAAGCGCATCGGCGAACAGTACGGACCTTTCGACCTGACCCTGATGGAAACCGGCGCCTACAACGTCGAATGGCCGCACGTGCACATGCAGCCCGAAGAAACCCTGCAAGCGCACATCGACCTTAAAGGACGGTGGTTGTTTCCGATCCACAACGGCACGTTCGACCTGGCGATGCATGCCTGGCATGAACCGTTTGACCGGATTCTGGCGCTGGCTTGGGAACGCAGCGTTTCCATCACCACGCCGCAGATGGGGGAGGCGTTTAACCTGAAGCAACCTTGTCGCGGGGAAGCCTGGTGGTACGAAGTCGAGCAGCCGGTTTACCAGAACCAACAAAGCCCGGGGTAAAAGCTACGGCTTGAAGTGAGTATTCGTACGTGATCTGAGGAACGGTGATGATGCAGTTCTGAACAGTCTCGGCAGGCTGGCGAGTCAGTGAGTTCTGTCACTGGCCATCCGTCATCGCACGGTTGGTGAATGTGTAGTCTTCAGGCGAATACCACTTCAATTCGGCCCTCTTTCCTTGAGCGGGGGCTGACTTGATAACGATCTGCACATCTCGCCCGAGTAATAACAGGCAGTCCATCATCTTGGACTCGCTGATGCCACGAAACTTTCCTCGCAGCATTTGCGAAAGCTTAGGCTGTGTCAGCCCTAGAATTTCGGCCGCTTGAACTTGGGTCAAATGCCGGGCCTTGATGATCTCGCCAATCTTCGCCGCCAACTGGGATTTGACCTGCATTTCACTGGCTTCGGGTGTCCCGATGTCTTCGTATACGTTGCCGCTGCTTTTTTCAATTTCAATCATTTTTCGATCCTTTTGCGTGAGCCTGCTCTGCCTGGAGTCTCGTTCTGATTAATTCGACGTCGCTCTGCGCCGTTTTAATTCCCGAAGATGACTTTTTTGAAAGCAGTGCAGAACGTAGATGGCATTGCCAAATCTCACTGTGTAGACCGCACGAGCCCACAGGAGCGACTTCCTTGTGCTCATATAAAAATATACCTATATTGGGATATTCGTCAATCCATGATCGCTCACTCAACCATCGCATAATCCGCCCGACCCACAGGATTGGGCGTCGACCCGCGCACATTCATACCCCGACCCGGCGCAAAACCCGGGAAGAACGCCAACCCTTGCGACTCAAACCGATAGGCCAACGCCAGCCGCGTGACATCCAGCACCGGCTGCTGATTCTCGAATCGTTGAATGTCTTCCGCCGAAACCTCGGCCTCCCGCGACAGCTGATCCACGCTCCAGCCCAGCATTGCTCGGGCCTGGAGGCAGTGCGTCGGGGTGAACTGGAAAAGGGCAATGCGTTCGAGGATGTGATTCATCGCAAGAGAGGCCATGGTGTGCTCCGGGCTCAAGAGTGCTGATGGAAAATGTACTGTGTTTTTGTACAGTTGTTTTCGGCCGGGATCAAACGCATTTTTTGATTTGCCCTAATTTAGCGGCTCCAACCAGACGGACGGTGCCTGCCCCAACACTCGCCGAAACATCGTCGAGAACGCCGCTGGGCTCTCATAACCGAAGTCCAATGCAATCCGCGTCACGGCTTCGCCCGCTGCCAGCCGTGCCAGCGCGAGTACCACGCAGGCGCGCTGGCGCCACTGGCTGAAATTCAGCCCGGTCTGATGGCGGAAGAGTCGATTGAAGGTGCGCAAGCTTACGTGCAACTGATCCGCCCACTCTTGCGGTGTTTGATGCGCATTGGGTTGATGCAGAAAACTCTGACAGAGCGCGAGCAACCTGGGCTCGACCGGCAGCGGAATGTGCAACGGCAGGCGCGCGCAGCTGCGCAGTTCGTGCAGCAACAACTCGATCAACACGCCATCGCGCCCGCGCTCGTCATACTCCAGGGGCATTTCCACCGCCTCCAGCAGCAAATTGCGCATCAAGGGCGAAACACCCAGCACCTGGCACCGGGGACCTAAATCGACGGCGGCGGGCTCGACGTAGAGGCTGCGTGTGCTCACCCCGAGCATCAGCACCTCATGGGCCACACCCGCCGGAATCCACACCGCTCTTTGGGGTGGCACCACCCAGTTGCCCTCGCGCGTGCTGACCTGCATCACCCCGGTAGCGCCATACAACAGCTGTGCCCGACGGTGTATATGACGAGGTAGCAAATAGCCGTAGGAATAATCCGTACCCGTCGCCACCACCGCTCGCGGCGTGTCGTCCAGTACTTCAATCGAAACATTGCGCATCGAACAACGTCCATTTTTGGCGTAAACGCAAACATTATTGGCTGACTTGCTGAAGCAGGCCAAGCCATGCCGCTCTATCTTCGAGCGCTGCCCTTCAAGGACGCCGCGAAATGTTCTACCTCTTGCTCACATGCTTCGGCTGCCTGACCGGCATCACCGCCGTGCTGTTCGGCTTCGGCGGCGGCTTCGTCGTCGTGCCGCTGCTCTATCGCCTGCTCACCGCCAGCCACGGCGCCGACTCCCCATCGGCCAAGCGGCCATGCACATTGCCGTTGCCACTTCCACCTGCGTAATGATCGTAAACGCCCTGGTCGCCACCGCAAAACACTGGCGCGCCGGCAACCTGATTGGCCATTACCTGTGGCCATTGGCTGGATTTATTGGGCTGGGCGCGATAGTCGGCGCTGTCGCCGCCATGTGGGTCAGCGGCGCAGTTATTCGATATGCCTTCATCGCCTACCTGGTCGTGACAATCGTCGACTGCCTGTTCAGACGCGGATTTCTTTCCCATGCCGAGAACCGAATGCCACGACGGTTGGAGAGGGCAGAAGTGTCCGCAGGCGGCGTAGGCATCGGCGCCATTGCGACCTTTCTCGGCGTAGGCGGCAGCGTCATGACTGTGCCACTGCTGCGGCGATGCGGGCTAAGCATGAGCCAGGCGACCTCCATGGCGAACCCGCTGAGCTTACCCGTGGCCCTTGCCGGGACAGTCACTTATATGGCGATGGCTAAGCTCGATTTGGGACCTGGATTTATGGGTTATGTGGATGTGCTGGCGTTTGCGGTTTTGACGCTGGGGTCGTTGTTGGGGATTCGATTGGCCGCGCCCTGGATCGGGAGAATTGCCGATCGAGTTCATGCGCGTGTTTACATTGGCCTGCTGGTTTTGGTGATGCTGGGGATGTGTCTCGGGTAGGTTGAGTTACTTCTCAGCCAGCCCCGGCGCTTCCCGAACGATGAAGTGATCCAGGTTCTCGATATCGGCATTGAAGACCTCGAAAGGCTTTTCGGGGTTCTTCTTGCCGGGCACCTGCTTCAACTCCGGCGTCACCCCATAGAAGAAACAGAACAACGCCTTGTCGCTATCCACCGCGTGCTTGATCTCCTCCAGAAACGCCTTGCGCTTGCGGTAGTTGTCGATCAGTTTCTTGTTCAGATAAACGCTGACCGGATACGGCTTCTTCTTACTGTCCTCGGGCTTCTTGAACCAGACCTTGTCCTCGAAATCGATACGAAAACTGGCACTGTGGAAGTCCTCGATCTTCTTGATCCGCCCCCAGTAAATCAGCCCCTTGTTGTCCGTCAGATACTCGATCTTCTTGAAGAACGAACTGTACGGCGCCGAATGCTCGCCAACCTTCAACGGCATCCGCTTGAGCAACTCCTTGTCGGCGAAGTTGGACACAAAACACTCCACCGGATGCGCAAACACACTGGTCTTGTCCGGCGCCGAATCGTTGCTTGGGTGTTCGCCATGGTCAGCGGCCGAAGGTGCTTTCGGAGTGTTGCGCACTGCATCCGGAGCCAAGGCCGGGCTCGGCGGTTTACGCACGTACTGCCGCCGAGTGAGTAACAGCTCGGATGGGAAATGTTCCTCCCGACTGTCATCTCCTTCCACCCCGTCTACCCCTGGCGCCGCCGACTTGAGACTGACGTAAGGGCAATCTGCAACATGGCGGGTGCCGGGTGTGTTCTTGAAATGCGGGGTGCGAACGTAGTTCACGTTTTTGGCGTTGAACGTCGTCAACACATTCGCCGCATCAAATGCCGCCCGGCAAGCATCGTTAGGGCACTGGAAGTGTTCCTTGGCGGAATCGAAGGCCATCGTCTCGTCGAAATTCAAATCGCGCACGTCATAGATCGACAGCTTGGTGTCGAGGCTGAGGCAGTAGGCGAGGTCGAATTTCATGGTGGGCTCAGGTCCTTGCAGGCGCGAGCTTGCTCGCAATGGTTGCTAACGATAACGCATAACACCTGACACCTTGCGGCGTTCTTGGCTTTCGTCGCAACCCTGCCCACCGGTGATCAACCCTGGCGGATATCCACCAACCGGGGTTTGGCAATCGACAGGTAATCCTGCGTATCGAGCACCATTGATGCATCCAGCCGACCGGCGTTGAAGGCGATTTCGCCGTAGCCCGTGGTCAGGGACGGGTCGACGATCAATTGAATCCGCTCATCGAAGGTAAACGGAGGGATGGCGCCGATCCTGCACCCGGTCAACTGCATGGCCGTTTGCGCGTTGACCAGCTCGGCTTTTTTCCGCCCAGGGCCGCGCCGACTTTCTTCATATCGAGCCTCTGGTCCCCTGGCAGTATCACCAGGGCGTAGGGTTCGGCCTGACCCTTTAGCGAGCAGAGCATGGCTTTGGCGCCTTGGCCGGGTTCGGTGCCCCGCAGTTCGGCGACCCGCGCCGACTGCCCCTCGGCATCGTGCATCAACACCCGATAGGTGGCGGCGTGGGCATCGAGTAGCGCCACCAGGCGATCAAACATGGGCTGCATGGGCTTTCCTCAGATTTTCAGTAGCAGGTCGTAGGACAGTTTGCTGATCAGCATCACCAGCAACACCAGAAACAGCGCCCGGACAAAGGGCACGCCTTTACGCACCGCCAGCCAGGTGCCGGTCAACGCTCCCAGGATGTTGAAGACCGCCATGGGGAGGGCGATCAGGTACAGCACGTTACCTGTCGGGATGAAGAACATCAGCGCCGCCACGTTGGTCGCGATGTTCACCAGCTTGGCCGACGCCGAGGCGTGCAGGAAGTCGAAGGCGAAGCAGCGGATAAACAGGAAGATCAGGAAGGAACCGGTGCCAGGGCCGAACAGCCCGTCGTAGAAACCGATGGCACCGCCGATGACGACCGCCAGCCACTTCTGCCGGATACCGATGTGTGTGGGGTGTGCAGGGCGCCGAAGTCCTTTTTACAGAAGGTGTAGATCGCCATCACCACGATCAATACCAACACCGTCGGGCGCATCACCGACTGGGGCACGAACGAAACCGTGGCCGCGCCGAAGAAGGCCATGACAAAGGCGGCGCAAGCGGCTGGAATCACCAGCCCCCAGTTGATCACCACCTTGCGCACGAAGGACCTGGCCGCGAATGCGGTGCCGAACGCGGCCGCGACCTTGTTGGTGCCCAGCAGCGCAGCCGGTGGTGCGGCAGGCAGCACGTTGAACAACGCGGGTATCTGGATCAGGCCGCCGCCGCCCACCGCCGCATCAATCAGGCCAGCGGCGAGGCGAACACACAAAGAATGACAATATCGACCATTAACATCAGGCTCTTGCAATGAAGGGTTGTTGGGGGTCCAGCGCCAGCACCCGGGCCGGGTCGTTGACCCCGAAAACGCGCAGCAGCCAGCGGTCGCGCCCGTCGTAGCGCGGGGTAAAACCTTCCCTGGCATGCAGGGTTTGCTGGTTCTTGAAGATCAGCATGTCCCCCGGTTGCAGCAGGACGGGGCGTACGACATCAGGGTGATTGGCGGCGGCTTCGAACAGCTGCAGGGCCAGGTTCGCGATGGCGCCGGTGGCGGTGACACTGGCTTTGTTGTAACGGCAAAACAGCTCGCCGGTTGCGCTTTTGTAGAGCAGGGGCACCTGTTCCAGCACATTGCCCGGCTTGCCGAAGGACACCGGTCGGCGAATGGCGAACTGCGGTTGAGACAAGGCTGTTTCAACCCAGGCGGGCAACATGGCCAGCACCTCGCTAATGGCAACGATGCGGGTCGGCACATCCAGCTCGCAGCGCAGACCGGTCAGGCACAGGTACTCCGGACAGGCCGACAACGCTGAGACCGGTTCGCAGGTCAAGGGCAGGTGCGGGTTGTCGACGTGCATGCACAGGTCCATGCGCGACCCGTAAGAGCTCTTTTCGGCTTCACACTGTTGCTTGGGTGACACGTGGCGGAACACCGTGTCGTCGTTTTCACCCTCGTAGGCCACCGGATGGGTGTGCAGGGTTTGCAGCACCGCCAGGATCGCGCCGGCCACGACCGGCAGTTGCTCGATACCCGGCGCCCTGTCGTAGGGGGTGGCGGGCAGGTGTGAGTCCAAGGGCAGCCCCCTGATGATCATTGCCTCCTCGGGGGCCTTGGGGAAGTTGCGCAAGCGATCGATTTTTTCACTGCAAAGGGCGCTCTCAAGCAACTGCCCCAAGGCCGGCATGTGACGGATACCCGAGAGGCTGTCGGTCACGGACAGGGAAGCCAGGCCGGCGCGAAGCGCTTGCTGCTCCTGGAACGAGATATGAACCTGCGGTATCGCCTGACGGGTTGAACTCGCTGAGTGACTGCCCTGCCAGTCACGAATCTGTTCCCCCCGGAGGTCGTTGATGTCCCGATTATTTTTTCCATCTTGGTCATGTCCATTTGCTCCTTGTTTGCCTACGTCCCTGTAAGTTGAGCGCGAAGGTTAACGGACCGGCTTTTTTGTGTTGCAATGCCACGTTGCGATAACTGCAATGAGGTGATCAATGGCTCTGGATCAGCTGTGGGCGCTCGAAGCCTTCGTGACCGTAGCGCGCAAGCGCAGCTTCGTCGCGGCGGCACGCGCGCTGGGGCGCTCCCCCAGTGCGGTGACCCGCGCCGTTCAAGGCCTGGAGGAAAGTGCCGGGGTCAAGTTGTTTAATCGCTCCTCCAGCGCCGTAAGCCTGACCGAGGCGGGTGAACGCTTGGTGCCCCATGCCTGCAAAATGCTGGATGTGCAACGTGAGGCGGATGAAGACCTGGCCGGTCTCAGCGGCATGGCGAGCGGCTGGGTGCGTTTTTCCGCCCCGGAGTTCCTCGGCCACGGCGTTTTGCCGCAATTGATCGCCCAGTACGCCGAGCGTTACCCGGACGTGAACGTCGACGTGATCTTTACCGATGAGACCCTCGACCCGGCCAAGAGCAAGCTGGACTTCTCGATACGCGGCGCGTTCGCGCAATCCAGTGACCTGATCGGTTATCCGCTCTGGCGTTACTCCCGTCATCTGTACGCCAGCCCCGGCTACCTGCAGCGGCGCGGGACGCCTGAGACCATTGACGCGCTGGAAGCCCACGCGCTGATCCTGCACACGGCGCCGCGCATCCTCAAGGAATGGAATTTTCGCAGTGGGCAGCAGGCCATCAGCCTTCGGGTCCATCCACGGTTTCGTTTCAGCTCGGGCGTGGCGGTGTTCCAGGCCGCCCTGGCGGGCATCGGCATCGCCCGCCTGGCAGACTGGCTGGCGGAGCCCGAAGTGCAAGCGGGGCGCCTGCGCCGGGTCTGCCCCGAGTACCGGCTCACCTCCAGCAACGGTGACAACCCGCAGATGCACGCGGTGTACCCGGCCGGGAACTTGCCACTGCGGGTGAAGGCGCTACTGGAGGTGATTCGAGCCTTTGGTGACAGTGTTGAGCGCAAGCATTTACCTTAAGCCGCGAACCTTTTGATTGAGCACAATCAGGCCCTGAGGGCCGGGAAACCTACCGGGTGTCATCCTGCTGACCGTGCTGGACGATGTTCGTTGGTTGGAACGCACTACCCGGCGGATTCCCTGCAACAGATTGCGATTGTCGTTCGCAGCGGAAACAATGCAACGGCCAATTCGGCAACGCGTCTCAAGGAGGGTTCATTGCAATGAAGCACGGCTGGCTTTTCTTCAACACCATATCCCTGGTGTAATCCATTTTAACGATCACTGCTTACTTCGTGCCTGACGGTGCCTCAGGAGTATTCGCATTCCTTTCCCGTGATGTTTCGATGGGGGTGCTTTTCCTGGTGGTGGCGGCGGTCTCGATCATTTTGAGCCTGGTGTTCCGACTGAATAGGAAAGACGAAAAGGCTCTCAACCAACAATTAGTTGCTGAAAATGAAAGGTTGAAACTTGAGCTGGAGCGGCAGGCTGCGGATTGTCAAACTGCTCAGCAGTTGCTCGTGAAATACCAAGGACAGGAGCATCTGGCGGAACGTCTTGACGATTACACAAGGCTCGAAAATCAGATTTTGAGTCACCTAAAAGGTGGATTGTCAAAAAGTGCCAAAGAGCTGGCTGAGTTGACCGGTCGTGATCTGAATGACGTCATGCTCGCTTTACATGCGTTGGGTGAGCGGGTAGCCGGCGGAATAGGTTTTTATCGGCTAAGTTGACCATCCTTTATCGCCCGGGCCCCCGTGGGGTGGGTTTGCCGCGAAAGCGGCAGTGAATAAACCTACCCCTTAACCGGCGCTTTATCTGTCTGTCTGCGGCCCTTGGCAGCAACCATTTTGTATTCGCCGGCGTCGGCCTCTTTCCCTGGTCGTACGATCCGGCCGTCATTGCGAACGCGGTTGTAATTTGGGGTTTTTTTGACCGTGGGGCGAGCGGTTTCGGCAGGCAACGCCTTTCCCGGGGCTGCCGACACGAAAGCACCCGGTTCCATCGCAAACCGCTCTGCCAACGCGTACGCCATCTTGTGACTGATGGGCCGATCCCCACTGAGCACCTTGGATACTGCCGTTTTATCACCAATTTCAGGCAGGTCCGAACCGGTGAGCCCGAGCGTCTCCATCAGATCCTTGATCAGCTGCACAGGGGTGCACGTCGCCTCAAAAGCGGCATTCGATTCGCGAAACTGGTCGGAGTCGCGCTGGTAGGCCAGAATTTCGTCTTCGAGCTCAATGAGGATTTTCTCCTCGACCTTGCTCAATTCGCGCCCGTCGGTGAGCTCATCGAGCAGGTCGGTCGCACGCTCATAGTCAGCGGGGGTCTTGATGCCGTGCACAAATTCACCGCGCAGGCGCTCCAGCGTTGCGTGCAGCTCGCCAAGCGTTTCGATCACGGTTTGAAAGTCGTTCCGGGCTGCGCTCATCGTTTTACCCCTTTGTTTCTTGCATACCAGACGTTGGCAACGTCGTAATCGGCATGCGTGTAGATGTGTTTGACGTAGAACTTCTGCCGGGTGTAGTTGACTGCGCCTAGCACCCTGAGATTATTGCCGCCTACGTCGATCACTACCCAATTCATTGCGGCTCTGGGCTTGAACAAGTCGATACCGTGCGTACCGAAAAGCTTTTGCAGGTCCGCGAATTCTTTCGGGCGTGCCACCTTCAGAATACGCAGGCAACGATAAAGCCCGGCCTTGTCGTTCGGGTACAAAATCGCTGCGTCATCAAAACGTGATGGCTTGAGAATATCCATAAGCTTCCCTGTCTTTAAAACGAGGTTACTCTAGTTGTGTTTTTTCACAACTACTGTTTGTCGGCAGCAGTGAGGCAGGGGACGCGCCTTGTGAGGTGCCCCCATGGGCCGCACGCAGACCCCTGTGGGAGCGGGCTTGCTCGGGTGGAAACCTCGGACTTCCTTTAGGTTTAAATCGGAGAAATCGTTTACAGGTGCAAAATGCGGGCAGGAGGTGCCTGACCATGGCCTGGAATAGAGAGTCCCGTATGGGGCAACGAATCAAACTCATAGGCGACGTTCCTGCGGCGGCACACGTTCGAGGCGCGTACTGCGGCGGAAGCGGCGCGCCTCTTTGGCGAATTCCGATTGGTCCCGCAATTAGATCGTCGCCTCGCGCCTAGGTGCGCAGGATATGGGTCTGAGATATCCAACACATGATCTCACCTGAAAATAATGGCCCTTCGCCCTATTAGGAGTCAAAACCCTTTGTTACTTTGTCGGATGTAGGAATTCTCCTACAGAACGTTCGATGAAGGGCAGCACTCGTGGCGATCAAATCGGTTTCGAAGGAACGAATAGCCAAAGCCATGCTGGAGTTTGATCGTGATTTCCGTAGCAGGCAGGAGTGGCTGGGCTGGGAAAATAACCTAGCTCACCGTTACGCCTTGCAGGCAGGTGATGCACGGTATCCAGCCAAGAAAGTTGTCTCTTTGGCGACTGGTGTTGCCGTTAATGAATTTTCAGGTGGGCGCCCGACCAACAGTTACCTCGAGAGGCGAGGCTACACCGTCGTTGCGTTGCAGCGTGGGGAAGGCGAGCCTGTACTGCGGTTCACGCCGGGAGCTGTTTACGACCGAAAAACAGAGATCAACGGACCGTTCGGCGGAAGCCTGCAAAGCGGCATTGCAGCGTCCGCTACCTATCCCGTGATTTTTTGTTCACAGGCGATAGTGGGGAGCAGTACGGATATTCTGACCGTCCCGAAGAGGGAGCGTACTTTTACACCGGTGAAGGACAACGCGGGCCGATGACTTTGACACGTGGCAATAGAGCTATTGCCGCGCATGCCGAGGATGGGCGAGCGTTGCATTTGTTTAAAACTCTTGGCAAAGGTAATGGAAACGCTTACGTGGGCGAGTTTGCTTGTGCCGACATGGTTGAGCGAATTCAACCTGATGTAACCGGCCAGCCTCGGACAGCAATTGTTTTCCGATTAGTCCCTGTGGGTACTCCCAGTGAAGTCATTGAGGCTGAAGAAGATGCGGAGGATAACGCTGACCTACCCGATACTCTGGCTGCCGCACGGTTGGCTGCGCTGGCTGCGTGCAAACTTGGCAGTGATGGTTTAGGCCAATCGGCTCCGCGTAAGATCTATCAACGCAGCCGCAAGGTTGTGCACTATGTGCTGATGCGTGCCGACGGTGTGTGCGAGAGTTGTAAGAAGCAGGCCCCGTTTTTGAAAAAATGGCACGCCCTACCTAGAACCGCATCACGTAAACCGACTCTCAGATGGTGGGTTGGATCACCCGCGCTTTGTGGGTGCCGTATGCCCAAGTTGCCATCGAGAAATTCATTCTGGAATGCAAGGAGCGTCGATGAACGAAAAGCTTAAGCGGAGGTTAGAAAAAATTGAATCTTGACCTAGCAGAGATCCGAAACTTGGGGCCGTTGCCGGCCCAATCTTCTCCTTTCCGCTTTTCAGCTCAGATTCGTATGCCGTCTCGGACAATGACGTACTTAGACATTATGGGGATTTTTGCTAACAATTGAGCTGGTTCCCACGATCATTTTTACAGGTATTTCAAGCTAGGTGACCGAACGTTTCGACGATTGAAACGACTCTAAAGTCCTTCGCCACCAAGGCTTCACCACCTGCGCTCGCTGCGGCGCTCGCTTGAGTAACAGATCAGGCATATCCCGTATTCGAACCCAGTCCTCGTTCTGCCAATGCAGCAGGCTCAGCGACATCTGCGGCCATTCCAACAAACTCAACATCGGTCTATCTGAGTTACTCAATTGCACTTCGTCGCGTAACGCCGGTACCACGTGATGAGTTAACCATTCACGCAATAACCGATTCTCCGGCGCGTAGTGATAAACCAACAACGCATACGCGCCGGACTCACTGATCATCAGCCGTTCCTCCGGCTGGCCGTAGTATTCGATCAGCAACCTTTGCCTCTGATCTTCATCCAGTTTGCTCACGATCCGATCACTCAAATGGAAGCCCATTAAACGACCCAAATCGCGAGCGCAGAACCACGGCTGGTTTTCCAGGAGGAGGGTGTGGAGTGAGAGGCTGCGGCGAGAGAAGACAGTTACAGAATAGGGATCAGTCATTATCTGAGTCCCCATTGCGAGATGGGAAGAAGGTGTATTCCGGCATATCCATGCCCTCTACGTGAATTCAGGCGGGCCAGACCCAACGTAGAGTGGAAGGAAATCCCAACGAGCGAAGCCACTGCACATCTGCACCACAATCACCAAAGTGAATTGCGTGTCTGACGTATTGGCTGCGCTTCTATGTTGGGCGTTTCTTAGGCACCTGAGCAAAGCATATGGATGTTTTCAGTAGGTATCAATGCGGAAGAGTCTGAGAGATTTGTAGGAGGTTTCCGTTGTTGCGTAAGATTCCGCACAAATAAAAAAGCCCCAATCAAGTCGGGGCTTTTTTCGTTCGATTTAACGATTAAATAACCATCGTTCAATCGGGACTAGCCAAGGAATCAATCCCAGCTCAACGCCCCACCAGTCTGATACTCGATCACTCGGGTCTCAAAGAAATTCTTCTCTTTCTTCAAGTCCATAATCTCGCTCATCCAAGGGAACGGGTTAGTCGTCCCTGGATACTCTTCTTTCAAACCAATCTGCGACAAACGACGGTTAGCGATGAACTTCAGGTAGTCCTCCATCATCGCCGCGTTCATGCCCAGTACGCCGCGAGGCATGGTGTCACGAGCGTATTCAATCTCCAGCTGCGTACCCTGCAGAATCATCTGGGTCGCTTCTTCCTTCATTTCAGCATCCCACAAATGTGGGTTTTCGATTTTGATCTGGTTGATCACGTCGATGCCGAAGTTCAGGTGCATGGATTCGTCGCGCAGGATGTACTGGAACTGCTCGGCGACGCCGGTCATTTTGTTGCGGCGGCCCATGGAGAGGATTTGGGTGAAGCCGCAGTAGAAGAAGATGCCTTCCAGAACGCAGTAGTAGGCGATCAGGTTGCGCAGCAACTCTTTGTCGGTGTCCGGGGTGCCGGTTTCGAACTTCGGATCGGAGATCGAACGGGTGTATTTCAGGCCCCAGGCTGCTTTTTTAGCGACCGATGGGATCTCGTGGTACATGTTGAAGATTTCGCCTTCATCCATGGCCAGCGATTCGATGCAGTACTGGTAGGCGTGGGTGTGGATCGCCTCTTCGAACGCCTGGCGCAGGATGTACTGGCGGCATTCCGGGTTGGTGATCAGGCGGTACACGGCCAGTACCAGGTTGTTGGCAACCAGGGAGTCGGCGGTGGAGAAGAAGCCGAGGTTGCGCATGACGATGCGGCGCTCGTCGTCGGTCAGGCCTTCCGGGTCTTTCCAGAGGGCGATGTCGGCGGTCATGTTGACTTCTTGCGGCATCCAGTGGTTTGCGCAACCGTCCAGATACTTCTGCCAGGCCCAGTCGTACTTGAATGGCACGAGTTGGTTGAGGTCGGCGCGGCAGTTGATCATGCGCTTTTCGTCAACGGCTACACGGGCGGAGGCGCCTTCGAGTTCGGCGAGGCCTTCGGCGACGTCGAGGGAGTTCAGTGCAGCCTTGGCGCGGGCGACAGCGGCCGAGTCGTCGGCGGTCACGGCGCGGGCTTCCAGCGCAGCGGCGCCGCCGGCGTTGTCGAGGCGGTCCATGTTGGCTTCAGTAGCGTGGCCGGCGTTGGCGCCTTTCACTGTTGCTACTTCACTGTCTTCTTTGTCGAATTCGTCCCAGCTCAGCATGACGTGTCGTCTCCTGCGTGAGGGCCTGTCGCCCGTGTGAAACCTGATGGTTGGTTTTTCACACGGTCGTACAGACCGCGTTGGATCTAAAGGAATCGTTCTTTGCAGCAGCTAAACGCAGGCATCAAACAGAATTTTGTACGGGTTTCCGAGAGCCTCTGACGGGCGCAGTTCGCGTTGAACGCGTCTGCGGGGCTTCAGAATGGCTTTTGATCCCTGTAAGGGAATATTGCTGACCCGATTAGGGCGGCATTATAGGGAAATTTTTGCGGCCGTGGTGGGGCGAATCCGCACATGCGGCGGTGAAGAAGAGGGGATTTTCGGTCGGAGCGAGGGTTTACAGGGCTTTGGCTGGATATCGCGGGTGAAGATTTTTTTGATTAATTTTTCCGGGCCGTTTGTTTTGTACAAAAAACAGCCAAAAAAGCGCTTTTTTACTACATGTTGTGTTTTGAGCGGGTTTTCGATGGCCCCAGACACAACTAAGCCCGACCGAAGTCGGGCTGTAAAGTCACGCGATATGATCAGCTGAAGCGCGCTGCGCCGACGTGATCGGAACCGTCTGCGGCGACTTTGGCGGCGCCGGTGTGATCAAAACCATCGGAAGCCAGTTTGCCAGCGCCTACGTGATCGGCACCATCAGCGGCGAAGGACGCAGAGCCGGTGTGGTCGTAGCCGTCGGAAGCGACTGCGGCTTCGGTGGTGAAAGCTGCCGAGCCGGTGCGATCGTAACCATCGGCGGCGAAGGTATTGGCTGCCAGGACGGAGAGGGTCAGGGCGAGGATCAGTTGGGTTTTCATGGTGGTTGCTCCAGGTTCGTTGGCGTTTTGTGCCTTGGGTGTGGAATGGATACTACGCCAGATAATTTGATTAAAAAGCGCAAATAAGTGCTTAAAAGTATCTGATAAGTCGATATATAAGGCTCGGCGCTGCATCTGTCTGATTGAGACGGGTCGAGCCGTTTATAAAGAATAGGGTGGGTGTTTAGCCGTTGGAGCAGCCGTTACCCATGATGCTGTAGCGCAGGATGTGTCGTTGGCCGTGGGAATCGTCGTATTCCATTTTCATTGGAACAACTTCGCAGACATTTGGAACTTCGCTCATCGATACAACGTTGGCGATGTCCAGGTGGGTGGAGTAAGTGTATTCCTCGATCACCGGTTGTTGCTGTGCGACATCAGTCGGGGCCTCGTCTGCCATGGCGGTTGCGCACAGGCTGGAGAGGGCCAGAACTAATAAAGCTTTCATCTCAGTTTTACCTTTTAGAGGTCGAGTGGGGTCACGCAACCTTTATGGGGTTGCGTGTGGAACTTGATTGCCGGGGTTTTGATTAACTGCCTTCGTGGGGGCTGCAACTTGGTTAATCAGGGGTTGCCTTGTTGGCGAGAGGGATTTTAGGCGTGGGGGTGGATTCATATAGGTGGGGTTTTGATAAACACTTTTGACAGATTTCGTAACAATCACGCAATGGTCTGGTGTATGCGATCCCTGTAGGAGCTGCCGGAGGCTGCGATCTTTGGTCCTGGCGACCTTTGAAGATCAAAAGATCGCAGCCTTCGGCAGCTCCTACGGCGGGGCGTAGATAGGCGGGGTTGAGGGGCTCAGGGGATTGTCAGGGCAATTTGTAGGGGCTTGTTACTACCATCGTCGAATGGTTCTATAGGGCCGCCCCGGGCTACAACAGGGCCATACAAAAACAACTATTCCACCGAGGTAAGAAAGATGAGTGCGGCTTCCCTGTATCCCGTTCGTCCCGAGGTAGCGGCCAACACGCTGACCGACGAGGCAACCTACAAAGCCATGTACCAACAGTCGGTCGTCAACCCTGACGGCTTCTGGCGCGAGCAAGCTCAGCGTCTCGACTGGATCAAGCCTTTCACCACGGTGAAACAGACTTCGTTCGACGATCACCATGTCGATATCAAATGGTTTGCCGACGGTACTCTGAACGTTTCCTACAACTGCCTCGACCGGCATCTGGCCGAGCGCGGCGATCAAGTCGCAATCATCTGGGAAGGTGACGATCCTTCCGAAAGCCGCAACATCACTTACCGCGAACTGCACGAGCAAGTGTGCAAACTGGCCAACGCCCTGCGTGGTCAGGACGTGCACCGTGGCGACGTGGTGACCATTTATATGCCGATGATTCCCGAAGCCGTGGTCGCCATGCTGGCCTGCACCCGGATCGGCGCGATTCACTCGGTGGTGTTCGGCGGTTTCTCGCCGGAAGCCCTGGCCGGTCGCATCATCGACTGCAAATCGAAAGTGGTGATCACTGCTGACGAAGGCATCCGCGCCGGCAAGAAGATTTCCCTCAAGGCCAACGTCGACGACGCACTGACCAACCCGGAAACCAGCAGCATCCAGAAAGTCATCGTCTGCAAGCGCACTGGCGGCGACATCAAGTGGAACCAGCATCGCGACATCTGGTACGAAGACCTGATGAAAGTGGCGGGCACCGTCTGCGCGCCGAAAGAGATGGGCGCGGAAGAAGCGTTGTTCATCCTTTATACCTCCGGCTCGACCGGTAAGCCGAAGGGCGTGCAGCACACCACTGGCGGTTATCTGCTGTATGCGGCGATGACCCACGAGCGCGTGTTCGACTACCGTCCGGGCGAAGTCTACTGGTGCACCGCCGACGTCGGCTGGGTCACCGGCCACAGTTATATCGTCTACGGCCCGCTGGCCAATGGCGCGACCACGCTGCTGTTCGAAGGCGTGCCGAACTATCCGGACATCACCCGGGTGGCGAAGATCGTCGACAAGCACAAGGTCAACATCCTCTACACCGCGCCGACCGCGATCCGCGCGATGATGGCAGCGGGTAACGCAGCAGTCGAAGGCGCCGATGGCAGCAGCTTGCGTCTGCTCGGTTCGGTGGGTGAGCCGATCAACCCGGAAGCGTGGGATTGGTACTACAAGAATGTCGGCAAGTCGCGTTGCCCGATCGTTGATACCTGGTGGCAGACCGAGACTGGCGGCAACATGATGAGCCCGCTGCCGGGTGCTCACGCGCTGAAGCCGGGTTCGGCGGCGCGTCCGTTCTTCGGTGTGGTGCCGGCGCTGGTCGACAACCTCGGTAACATCATCGAGGGCGAGGCTGAGGGCAATCTGGTGATTCTCGATTCGTGGCCGGGTCAGGCGCGTACCTTGTATGGCGATCACGATCGTTTCGTGGATACCTACTTCAAGACCTTCCGTGGCATGTACTTCACCGGTGACGGTGCGCGTCGTGATGCTGATGGTTATTACTGGATCACCGGGCGTGTCGATGACGTGCTCAACGTGTCCGGCCACCGTATGGGCACGGCGGAGATCGAGAGCGCGATGGTTGCTCACCCGAAAGTCGCTGAGGCGGCGGTGGTTGGCGTGCCCCATGACATCAAGGGGCAGGGCATTTATGTCTACGTCACCCTGAAGAATGGCGAAGAGCCGACCGAGCAGTTGCGTCTGGAGTTGAAGAACTGGGTGCGAAAAGAGATCGGGCCGATTGCTTCGCCGGATGTGATCCAGTGGGCGCCGGGGCTGCCGAAGACCCGTTCGGGCAAGATCATGCGGCGGATTCTGCGCAAGATTGCTACGGCGGAATACGATGGCCTGGGGGATATCTCGACGCTGGCGGATCCGGGTGTGGTGCAGCATTTGATTGATACGCACAAGACCATGAATGTTGCTTAATCGCCTTCTCTGAGTCAGTAAAACCCCATCCGGTGTTGTGCCGGATGGGTTTTTTGTCTGGGGTTTTTGTGGGGGCTGTTCGGGCCTCATCGCTAGCAGGCTAGCTCCCACAAGGATCTCCAGTGGATTCAAAATCTGAGTCCAGCGCATGTCCCCCTGTGGGAGCTAGCTCTGCTAGCGATGGCGATCAGTCAGACGCTAAACGAACATCAGTCAATAATTATCGGCATCCCCTGTCATCCTTTTCCCACTGTTACCCGCTATCGTTCAAGTAACTTAATGTGTAACCGCCCGCTCCGATACGGGGCATAGGGAAACGCAAAGCCCCATCATTGGGCGTCTCCAGCCTGTCTAAAAAATAAGACACAACGCTGCGCTTGCCGGATTAGAAGGGTTTGCGAATAATAGGCCCGCAATTTGCAGCATAGATCGGTTCACTGTCTTTCGCTCTTGCATGAAATTGCAAGGCTGTCAATGCGCCAAAGTCGCTTTCTCTGTGCATCTGTAATTAGTTGTCGCATTGAAGAAATATCGGCTTCGGGCCTGTCGTTAGAATGCCGATCACTCGCTCATCGTCGCTGACGTTGAAACCTCTACCGGGTTCAACGGGAAATGTCCCACCGATGCAGCAACCGATTTCCCGATTCACCCATTCGCATATTGGGCTGTCGCTCACTCTGCCGTTTTTGCCCTTTACCGATGGAGTCCCAAGATGAAGAAACTTGTGCTGCTTGGCGCCCTGGCACTGTCCGTGCTGTCGCTGAATGCCTTCGCTGACGAAAAACCTCTGAAGATCGGTATCGAAGCGGCTTACCCTCCGTTCGCCTCGAAAGCACCGGACGGCAGCATCGTTGGTTTCGACTACGACATCGGCAACGCTCTGTGCGAGCAGATGCAGGTCAAGTGTGTGTGGGTCGAGCAAGAGTTCGACGGTCTGATCCCGGCACTGAAAGTGCGCAAGATCGACGCGATCCTGTCGTCCATGTCGATCACTGAAGACCGCAAGAAGTCTGTCGACTTCACCAACAAGTACTACAACACCCCGGCGCGTCTGGTCATGAAGGCCGGCACTCAGGTCAGCGAAAACCTGGCTGAGCTGAAGGGCAAAAACATCGGCGTACAACGTGGTTCGATCCACGAGCGTTTCGCCCGCGAAGTTCTGGCTCCACTGGGCGCCGAAATCAAGCCATACGGCTCGCAGAATGAAATCTACCTCGACGTCGCCGCCGGTCGCCTCGACGGTACCGTGGCAGACGCCACCCTGTTGCAAGATGGCTTCCTGAACACCGATTCCGGCAAAGGCTTCGCCTTCGTGGGTCCACAGTTCACCGACGTCAAATACTTCGGCGACGGCGTAGGTATCGCTGTGCGTAAGGGCGACGCCCTGAAAGACAAGATCAACGCAGCCATCGCGGCCATCCGCGAAAACGGCAAATACAAAGCAATCCAGGACAAATACTTCGCCTTCGATATCTACGGCAAGTAAGACGTCTCTGCGACAAGTCCGAAATGGCGCAAGCAACAGGATCTCTGCGGTTTGCGCCATTTTTTCATCCCAACTTTCGAGGACCTGAATCATGTTGAAAGGCTACGGGGCTGTCATCCTCGATGGCGCATGGCTGACGCTTCAGCTCGCCTTGTCGTCCATGGCTCTGGCCATCGTTCTCGGGCTGATCGGTGTTGCACTGCGCCTGTCGCCGGTGCGTTGGCTGGCGTGGCTGGGCGATCTGTATTCCACGGTGATCCGCGGGATTCCCGATCTGGTTCTGATCCTGCTGATCTTCTACGGCGGCCAGGACTTGCTCAACCGCGTTGCACCGCTGCTCGGCTTCAATGATTACATCGACCTGAATCCGCTGGCCGCCGGTATCGGCACCCTCGGTTTCATCTTCGGGGCGTACCTGTCGGAAACCTTCCGTGGCGCGTTCATGGCGATCCCTAAAGGTCAGGCTGAAGCGGGCATGGCGTACGGCATGAGCAGCTTTCAGGTGTTCTTCCGGGTGATGGTGCCGCAGATGATTCGCCTGGCGATTCCGGGCTTCACCAACAATTGGCTGGTACTGACCAAGGCCACCGCGCTGATTTCCGTGGTCGGTCTGCAAGACATGATGTTCAAGGCCAAGCAGGCGGCAGATGCCACCCGCGAGCCTTTTACCTTCTTCCTCGCAGTGGCGGCGATGTACCTGGTGATCACCAGCGTTTCGTTGCTGATCCTGCGTCAACTTGAGAAGCGCTACTCGGTAGGCGTAAGGGCGGCTGATCTATGATCTTCGACTACAACGTCATTTGGGAGGCGATGCCGCTGTACCTCGGCGGCCTGCTGACCACCCTCAAACTGCTCGCGCTGTCGCTGTTTTTCGGTCTGCTGGGGGCGCTGCCGCTGGGGCTGATGCGCGTCTCGAAGAACCCGGTCGTCAACGGTGCGGCGTGGCTTTACACCTACGTGATTCGCGGCACGCCGATGCTGGTGCAATTGTTCCTGATCTACTACGGTCTGGCCCAGTTCGAAGCGGTACGCGAAAGCTTCCTCTGGCCGTGGCTGTCCAGCGCAACGTTCTGTGCGTGCCTGGCCTTTGCGGTCAACACCAGCGCCTACACCGCTGAGATTATCGCCGGCAGCCTCAAGGCAACGCCCAATGGTGAGATCGAAGCGGCCAAGGCCATGGGCATGTCGCGCTTCAAACTGTACAAGCGCATCCTGCTGCCATCGGCGCTGCGCCGGGCGCTGCCGCAGTACAGCAACGAAGTGATCATGATGCTGCAGACCACCAGTCTGGCGTCCATCGTGACCTTGATCGACATCACCGGCGCGGCCCGTACCGTCAACGCGCAGTTCTATCTGCCGTTCGAGGCGTACATCACCGCTGGCGTGTTCTACCTGTGCCTGACGTTCATCCTGGTGCGCCTGTTCAAGCTGGCCGAGCGTCGCTGGTTGAGCTACCTCGCGCCGCGGAAGCACTGATATGGAACGCATCGACCACGTATTGCCGTGGAGCCACCTGGGCTGCGAACGCCAGATTTCGGTGTGCCGCTTCGGTAGCGGTGAGCGCAAGGCCTACATCCAGGCCAGCCTGCACGCCGACGAACTGCCGGGTATGCGCACGGCTTGGGAACTGAAAAAGCGTCTGACTGAACTCGAAGCCCAAGGCTTGCTCAACGGCGTGATTGAACTGGTGCCGGTGGCTAACCCACTGGGGCTTGGGCAGTTGCTTCAGGGCAGTCATCAAGGGCGCTTCGAGGCCGGCAGCGGCAAGAATTTCAACCGCGATTTCGTCGAGTTGAGTGCGCCGGTGGCCGCTGCTGTGCAAGGCCGCCTGGGCGATGATGCCCACGCCAACATTCAGCTGATTCGCCAGGCCATGAGCGATGCGCTCGACGCATTGCCGCCGGCTTCGAGCCAGTTGCAAGGCATGCAGCGCGTGCTGCTCAGCCATGCCTGCACCGCCGATGTGGTGCTGGACCTGCATTGCGATGCCGAAGCGGCGTTGCACATGTACGCGCTGCCGCAACACTGGCCGCAGTGGCGTTCGCTCGCCGCGCACCTGGATGTGAAGGTGGGTTTGCTGGCGGAGGATTCCGGCGGCAGTTCCTTCGACGAGGCCTGCTCGCTCCCGTGGTTGCGCCTGTCGCGGCTGTTTCCCGAGGCGCAGATTCCATTGGCGTGCCTGGCGACGACCATCGAGCTCGGTGGTCAGGCTGATACCGGCCGCGGGAAGCGCAAGCGGGCGTCGAAATGGCATCCCC
>NZ_JAEKEG010000145.1 GCF_016651255.1 Pseudomonas sp. TH10 | reverse complement strand
ACATGGAGGAATGGTCGACGACGTTAGCTTCCACGCTTTATCTCCTGCTTTGAGTGTGTACCCGGGCCGACCGCGTCGGCAAAGGCCGCACGCAAGTCTTCGGGAAGGGCCCGGGGTTTCAAACTGTTAGTGCGCACACAGGCCACCAAAAACTGCCCTTCACAGAGCAGCACATTATCCGTTGCCCGCCTGACCTGCTGTTTGAAGCGCAGGCTGACCCGGTTCAATTCGATTACATCAGCGCTTACCAGCAATTCGTCGTCCAGTCGCGCCGGCGCGTGGTAACGCGCTTCGCTGGAGTGCACGACGAACAACAGATCCTCCCCGGCCAGCTGCGATTGGGCAAAGCCCAGCTCGCGGAGCCGCTCGGTTCGAGCCCGTTCCATAAACTTGAGGTAATTAACGTAATACACGATGCCGCCCGCATCGGTGTCCTCGTAATAAACGCGACAACGATGTGCGAACGGCTCAAGCCCGTTTTGCGCGCGCATACTCTAGTGCTTACTCCTCGGGTTGCCAATCCGGCCAGGCAACTGTTTTTCATGGTTTCAGGGCTTTACTGCAAAAGTACCGTCGTCTGACAGTACAAACCCTGAATAAATCGCCAAAAAATGTGTATCAATCGTCCACGGCATCGAGAAACTCGTCTACCACGGGCATCTCACCCATTCGTGACGGAATGTTTAAACCGAAATGCAGATACGCATGCCGCGTCACCACCCTGCCCCGTGGCGTGCGCATGATGTAACCCTGTTGAATCAGGTACGGCTCCAGCACATCTTCAATGGTGTGACGCTCTTCGCTGATAGCAGCAGCAAGACTGTCGATGCCCACCGGGCCGCCATCAAACTTCTCGATCATGGTCAGCAGCAGACGCCGGTCCTGATGATCGAAACCGTGTTCGTCGACATCCAGCAGGTTCAACGCCAGGTCAGCCACCGATTTGGTGATATGGCCCTTGGCGCGTACTTCGGCAAAATCGCGCACGCGGCGCAGCAGACGGTTGGCGATTCGCGGCGTACCACGGGCGCGCCGAGCGATTTCGAAAGAACCCTCCGGATCCAGCGGCAGACCAAGGATAGCCGCCGACCGACTGACAATCGTCGCCAGATCGGCAGTGCTATAGAACTCAAGACGCTGGACGATACCGAAGCGGTCACGCAACGGATTGGTCAGCATGCCGGCACGGGTGGTCGCGCCCACCAGGGTGAAAGGTGGCAGATCGAGCTTGATCGAGCGCGCTGCTGGCCCTTCGCCGATCATGATGTCGAGCTGGAAATCTTCCATCGCCGGGTACAGCACTTCTTCAACGATTGGCGACAGACGATGGATTTCGTCGATAAACAGCACATCGTGCGGTTCAAGGTTGGTCAGCAGTGCGGCCAGATCGCCCGGACGTTCCAGCACCGGGCCCGAGGTGCTCTTGATCGACACGCCCATTTCCTGGGCAATGATGTTGGCCAGCGTGGTTTTACCCAACCCCGGCGGGCCGAAGATCAGCGTGTGATCGAGGGATTCACTACGGCCACGGGCGGCCTGGATGAACAGTTCCATCTGTTCGCGCACGGTCGGCTGGCCAATGTAGTCGGCCAGACTGACCGGGCGAATGGCGCGGTCCTGGACTTCTTCGCGCTCGCGCGGGCTGTGCGCAGCGGCGATCAGACGATCAGCTTCAATCACTTAAATCATTCCCTTCAGGGCGCGGCGGATCAGGTCTTCACTGCTCAAATTCTTGTCTTTGATGGCGGTAATCGCCTTGCTCGCTTCCTGCGGCTTGTAGCCCAGGGAAATCAGCGCACTCACTGCATCGTTCTCGGCGGTGTTGACCGGCGCCGGGCCGTCGGGCTGATTCGGTACCAGGGCAAACATCGCCGGCGAGGTTTCCCAGGCCTTGAAGCGATCTTTCAGTTCGACCAGCAAACGCTCGGCAGTTTTCTTGCCGACGCCCGGCACCTTGGTCAGGGCCGAGGTGTCCTGGGACTGTACGCAGCGGATCAGTTCGTCGACCTCCAGGCTCGACATCAATGCCAGCGCCAATTTCGGCCCGACACCATTGAGACGGATCAACTCGCGAAAAAAGTCTCGCTCACGCTTGCCGGCAAAACCATAGAGTAACTGCGCGTCTTCGCGTACGACCAAATGGGTGTGCAGGGTCAGTGGTTCACCGACCGACGGCAGACGATAAAGCGTGGTCATGGGCACTTCCAGCTCATACCCGAGGCCGTTTACATCGAGAATCAGGTGCGGCGGCTGTTTCTCAGCCAGAGTGCCGCGCAAGCGTCCAATCACGTTTCAGATCCTTGAGCGTTGGCCAGCCGTGGGCTGGCGACTGACAGGCCGAGGGCTTCACGCCGGCAACACAGGCGCAGGACCCCTGGTCCTGGAAAGATGTGCTGATGCTATCAGAGACGCAGGCGCCCGCCACGACTGCGTGCCGTTCCCAGACCATGGGGCAGCAGGCTGGAGCGGGTGTGAGCATGGCAAATTGCAATGGCCAGGGCATCCGACGCATCGATTTGCGGCTTGCTGGTCAGTTTGAGCATGTGCATCACCATCATTTGCACCTGTTCCTTGTTTGCCGCGCCAGTACCGGTGACGGCCTGCTTGACCTGGGTCGCGGTGTATTCGGCAATCTCCAGGTTTTCCTCGGCACCGGCAACGATCGCTGCACCGCGGGCCTGACCCAGCTTCAAGGCTGAGTCGGCGTTACGTGCCATGAACACTTTTTCGATGCCCATGGTGATCGGGCCGTACGTCTGGATGACTTCGCGCACGCCGCGATAGACGATTTGCAGGCGCTCGTGCAATTCACCGGAGCCGGTGCGAATGCAGCCCGAGGCCACGTAGACGCAGCCGCGCCCGGTATCAGATACCACGCCGTACCCGGTAATGCGCGAACCGGGGTCGATACCAAGAATTAGAGTCATAACGCCTGCGCAAGGAGATCGCGGTACCTCAGGATATCCCCGTAGGAGCGGCCGAAGGCTGCGATCTTTTGATTTTCGATCTTAAAGTCAAAAGATCGCAGCCTTCGGCAGCTCCTACAGGTTTAGCGTAGGGCTTTGCAAAGACAGCGATCTTTTGTATGGACATCAACCCAGCTGTGCGGCAACCGATTCCGGGATGTCCGCGTTGGAATAGACGTTCTGCACGTCATCCAGGTCTTCCAGCATGTCGAGCAGCTTGAGCACCTTCTCGGCGCCCTCCAGATCCAGTTCGGCGCTGGTGGTCGGCTGCATGACGATTTCCGCGTCATCACCTTTGAACCCCGCGGCCTCCAGCGCGTTGCGCACCGCGTAGAAACTGGTGAACGAGGTAAACACGTCGATCGAACCGTCTTCGTGAGTGACCACGTCATCGGCGTCGGCTTCCAGTGCAGCCTCGGTCAGTGCGTCTTCATCGACGCCCGGCGCGAAGCTGATCTGGCCTTTGCGCTCGAACAGGTACGCCACTGAACCGTCAGTGCCGAGGTTGCCTCCGCACTTGCTGAACGCATGGCGCACGGCTGCCGCGGTACGGTTGCGGTTGTCGGTCATGCACTCGACCATCACTGCCACGCCGCCCGGGCCGTAACCTTCGTAGGTCAGCTCTTCAACGTTGTCCGCTTCGGTGGCACCGGCGCCGCGCGCAACGGCACGGTCGATGATGTCGCGGCTCATGTTGGCGCTCAACGCCTTGTCGAGGGCCAGACGCAGACGCGGGTTGGAGCCCGGATCACCGCCGCCCTGACGGGCCGCAACGGTCAGCTCACGAATCCACTTGGTGAAGATCTTGCCTCTCTTGGCATCCTGACGTTCTTTGCGGTGCTTGATGTTCGCCCACTTGGAATGACCTGCCATAACTCGCTCCGAATTCTCTTTGAAACGTTGCCCGCCCTGCTCATGCAGCGGCCAGCAAACAAAAAATCTCGACCTGCTCTCTAGAAAGAAAAAAGGCGCATCCGAAGATGCGCCTTCAGGCCCGTCTTACTCAGCCTTTGGCGTTTCGCGCAAACGAATATGCAGCTCGCGCAGTGCCTTGGCATCCACCACACCCGGCGCTTGCGTCATCACGTCAGCAGCACTCTGGGTTTTCGGGAAGGCGATCACTTCACGGATCGACTGAGCGCCGGTCATCAGCATTACCAGACGGTCCAGACCGAAAGCCAGACCACCGTGTGGCGGTGCACCGTACTTCAGCGCGTCGAGCAGGAAGCCGAATTTCTCTTCCTGTTCCGCTTCGTTGATGCCCAGCAGACGGAATACCGCTTGCTGCATTTCCTTGCGGTGAATACGGATCGAACCGCCACCCAGCTCAGTGCCGTTCAGCACCATGTCGTAGGCACGGGACAGAGCGCCGGCCGGGTTGGCCTCCAGCTCTTCTGGCGAGCACTTCGGCGCGGTGAACGGGTGATGCAGCGCGGAGAAGCTGCCGTCGTCGTTTTCTTCGAACATCGGGAAGTCGACGACCCACATTGGTGCCCACTTGCAGGTCAGCAGGTTGAGGTCGTGACCGAGCTTGATGCGCAGCGCACCCAAGGCTTCGCTAACGATCTTGGCCTTGTCGGCGCCGAAGAACACGATGTCGCCGTCAACTGCGCCAACGCGATCAAGGATGGCATTGAGGTTGTCCAGCGGGATGTTTTTCACGATCGGCGATTGCAGACCGTCAACACCGGCTGCGCGCTCGTTGACCTTGATGTATGCCAGGCCCTTGGCACCGTAGATGCCGACGAACTTGGTGTAGTCGTCGATCTGCTTGCGCGGCATGCTCGCCCCGCCTGGAACGCGCAGTGCGGCGATGCGGCATTTCGGGTCGTTGGCCGGGCCGCTGAACACCTTGAAATCAACTTCTTTGAGTTGATCGGCAACGTCGACCAGCTCCAGCGGAATACGCAGGTCTGGCTTGTCTGAACCGTAACGGCGCATGGCTTCTTCGAAGGTCATGTGCGGGAACTCGCCGAATTCCAGATCCAGCACTTCCTTGAACAGGTTGCGGATCATTTGCTCGGTCAGGCCCATGATCTCTTTTTCATCGAGGAAGCTGGTCTCGATGTCGATCTGGGTGAATTCAGGCTGACGGTCGGCACGCAAGTCTTCGTCACGGAAGCACTTGGCGATCTGGTAGTAACGGTCGAAACCGGCAACCATCAGCAGTTGTTTGAACAGTTGCGGCGATTGCGGCAGGGCGAAGAACGAACCGGCGTGGGTACGGCTTGGCACCAGATAGTCACGCGCACCTTCAGGGGTGGCACGGGTCAGGATCGGCGTTTCAACGTCGAGGAAGCCGTTTTCGTCGAGGAAGCGACGGATGCTGGTAGTCATGCGCGAACGCAGACGCAGCTTCTCGGCCATTTCCGGACGACGCAGGTCGAGGAAACGATAGCGCAGACGGGTTTCTTCGCCGACGTCGGAGAATTCGTTCAGTGGGAACGGCGGGGTTTCCGACTCATTCAGCACTTCCAGCTCGTAGCCCAGCACTTCGATCATGCCCGACGCCATGTTGGCGTTGGTCGCACCGGCCGGACGCAGACGTACCTTGCCAGTGATCTTCACCACGTATTCACTGCGCACGCGATCGGCAGCGGCGAAGCTTTCGGCGCGATCCGGATCGAATACCACTTGGGCCAGACCATCACGATCACGGATATCGAGGAAAATCACCCCACCGTGGTCACGGCGACGGTGGACCCATCCGCAAAGGGTAATTTCCTGGCCGTCCAGGCTTTCGTTCAGTTGGCCGCAATAATGGCTGCGCATCATGGTAATGGTTTCACTTCTCGTAATTCGAAATTCGGTAGGAGGTCTTGCCCATCTCAGGAGCTGGATGATGCAGGAGCTCGCACGTGTCGTTCAACTCGGACCTGGAATCTAGTCAGATTTGTCGCCACCGGCCAGGTTCTTCTTGGCGCCGGTCTTGAAATCGGTTTCGTACCAACCGCCGCCACTGAGGCGAAAGCCTGGCATCGACAGTTGTTTCTTCAACTCTGGCGCCTGGCAGGCAGGGCAGTCGACCAGCGGTGACTCGCTGATCTTTTGAATGGCTTCCAACTGATGACCACAGGAAGCGCATTGGTAATCGTACATCGGCATGGGGGTGTCTCGGCGATCAGATTGCTACCGCAGACCCGGGGTTTTGCGGCAAAGAGCGGGATTATATCCATTAAATGCAGCCAGTGCAGCCGTAAGACTGCACAGACCGACACTCTGCAACTTTCGCCCTGCCGCCCCGGTCAACGGGGCGCTCGACGAGCAAGCCCGTGCCTGTGCAAGCGCAGGAAAAACGGGATATCCAGATGACTTTTTAACCACCCTCGCAGGATTTTGCTGCAACTGCAGGGAGAGCATGGATGACGGTCCTGCTCTGGACGGTTTCCTGCAACGCCCGGTGCAAAATCGTTCGAGGTGAAGGGTGCCGGACTACGCACGGGTGACACCCAAGGATGCCAGCCGTGCGCATGCGCCTTATTGATCCAGCAAGGAACGCAGCATCCACGCGGTTTTTTCATGCACTTGCATACGCTGGGTCAGCAGGTCGGCGGTGGGCTCATCGCTGACTTTGTCGAGCAACGGGAAGATACCGCGAGCCGTGCGGGTCACCGCTTCCTGACCGGCAACCAGTTGCTTGATCATGTCCTCGGCAGCCGGTACGCCTTCCTCTTCCTTAATAGAAGAAAGACGCGCGTAGGTGGCATAGGCACCCGGCGCCGGGAAACCGAGGGCGCGAATGCGCTCGGCGATCAAATCCACGGCCAGCGCCAGTTCGTTGTACTGCTCTTCGAACATCAAGTGCAGCGTGCGGAACATCGGCCCGGTGACGTTCCAGTGGAAGTTGTGGGTTTTCAAATACAGCACGTAGGTGTCCGACAGCAGACGCGACAGCCCTTCAACGATGGACTTGCGATCCTCTTCACTGATACCGATATCGATTGCCATGCGGTTCCCCTAAAGGTGATTGATTCCATCCAACAGGTGCAGGGACCACTCTAGCAAGGCTGTCGCCACACCGCAGCACTGGATGGCCAGTCCCTGTGCGACAAATTGCCCGCATGACGCCGCTGGACTCCCTGATTTGAGTCGCTGCAGGCTTTGCTGTTAAATAGGCAGTGTGTCGCCGGCGTCTATTTTTCCGGACGCTGCGCATAGGCTGATGCCGTGTACGTGCCTACCGCCTCTTTATTTTGTTGTGAAGCGAACCGTACGCCTTCAGCTCTTCCTTGTGAGCCGTCATAAACGTGAGCCAATTAAAATGTTGAAAATCGTCCACCTGCTAATGGGCGCAGCGGCCTTGCTGCTGTCGTTCATACCCAGCTTGAAATCCGAAGCCGTTCCCTACCTGCAACAACCCGACGCACTCTACCTGGCCTTTTTCGGCCTGCTGAACCTGGTCATCGCTCCAGTGATTCCTTACTGGAACAAAGGCCCGCGTCAGCATCTGCAAAATCTGGTCAGCGCGCTTCTGGTGCTGACTGTCGTCCTGCAAACCTTGACCCTGATCGCGCCGATGCCTGTCATCGCCGGCCAGCCAGCTGTGTTGTTCAGCCTGGTGATTGCGCTGGTTGCCGTTATCCTGCACCTGGCTGTCAGCTTCTATCGATCTTCACCGGCTGCCGCGCCAACCAGCTACGACATGACCAACCGCGATACCGGCACCGTCAAGTGGTTCAACACCTCCAAAGGCTTCGGCTTTATCTCGCGCGATTCCGGCGATGATATTTTCGTGCACTTTCGTGCAATCCGTGGCGAAGGCCACCGCGTTCTGGTCGAAGGCCAGCGCGTGGAATTCTCGGTGATGAACCGAGACAAAGGCCTGCAAGCCGAGGACGTCATCGCCGCTCTGCCGCGTCGCTGATCCGAGGCAATAAAAAACCGCGAACAGCCTGGCTGTTCGCGGTTTTTTTATGCCCACCCTTTAGTAATGGGGCGGCGGGGCTTCTTCTTCGGAAGACTCGAACTGCCCGACCATTTCCTCCTGACGTCGAATCAGGGCGGCCATCTGCAGCTGCAGCCGCTCGACGACGGCCTGCTGCGCCACCAGCACATCGTTGAGTGTATTAATGGTGTCATCCTGAAATGCCAGGCGGCTTTCCAGGTCATTGATGCGTTCCTCAAGACTCATGATTCAACCCTCCAGAAACGTGAAGCCTTCAGTTAACACCCGCTGCAGCCGTTCGCGGATAGCTGCCACCTGCTCGGCACTGTACGGCATTGCCGGATGTTTGCCCCAGACCGGGGCCGGCCAGGCAGCGTCTTCGCGTTTGCGCACGATGACATGCATGTGCAACTGGCTGACCACATTACCCAGCGCTGCAATGTTCAGCTTGTCGGCATCGAACGAGTCCTTCAGCGTCTGCGCCAACGCTGTAGTCTCCTGCCACAACTGCTGCTGATCGGCGACATCCAACTGAAACAACTCGCTGATATCGTCGCGGCGTGGCACCAGGATGAACCACGGGTAGTTGGCGTCGTTGGACAGCAATAGCCGGCAGAGCGGGAAGTCGCCGATAACCAGCGTGTCCTGTTGAAGTCGTGAATCTAAAGCAAACACTGCGTGCACTCCAGCAGATGATCATTTACAACCTGGCCACATCTTCAACGACGCTTCACCAGGCGACAGATGAGCAGCATACCTGCGAACGTCGCTCGCTTCACGACCATCGACGACGGCAGGCAGCACGCTCCGAGATGGGCCTTTTCTGTGCAAGATGCACCATTTCAGCACCAACCAGGAGGGCGAAAGCGCTGAAGTGACTGATTATCAAGGCGAGGTTCCAAACCGCATCATGGGCGCGCTGTGTGAATTGAGCACAGTGCTGCAAATTTTTTGCACCAAAACCGCACAGTGCGTCTACGCTCATGCGTCGAAGCATCCGCCGAATACTCACTCCAGGGGTGAACCGGTAACGTTTTGACTTGTCGCGCTGACAGCCAGAAAGGTGAAACACGATGCCGATCCTGGCGTCAAGCTCCAACCTCGGGGCACGAAACCCCCGGTTTTATGAGGCCTTTACGGCTTTTGGCGATATTGCAGAAAAAAACAGACAGTTTTCCGTTTTGAGCACACTTGTTGCATTCACACCCACATCGCCTTTTGCGCCTCCGCTGGAAGTGGATGCCTCAAGCCCAACAAAAACAGTGGCAGGGTTGCCCGATGGAGATTCAAGTGTTTTGCCAGGGACTCTTTTTTAGCGATGCAAACGGCTAAAAAAACAGCGAGAAAGTTGTAGGCCCGATTGCATCGGTACTGTGAATTTGCGACATCTACACAACCGTCTGCGACAGCGTCGTAAAGAAGGTGAAAGGTTAGATTCGCAAGTATCGCCAACATTGTCTGCGTGATATAAGTTTGCGCCGACACAAAAAGAAAGAGCCGCCCAGATAATAAAACAGGTGGGACGGCAGTACTCTTCTAAAAACCAAAGGAGCAAATCACGATGCGCGTGATGAAGTGGAGCATGATCGCCCTGGCTGTAGCAGCAGCAGCCAGCACTCAAATGGCTACGGCCGCACCTTTCGTAGGCGACCAGGCCGAAGCCAAAGGTTTTGTTGAAGACAGCACTTTCAACGTGCTGCTCCGCAACTACTACTTCAACCGTAACAAGAAAGACGGCGCAGTCGATGACAAAGACTGGACCCAGGGTTTCCACGGTGTATTCAGCTCTGGCTACACCCAAGGTACCGTCGGTGTTGGTGTTGATGCATTCGGCTACCTCGCGATCAAACTGGACGGCTCCGACAAGTACTCGGGTTCGGGCAACCTGAGCACTAACGCTGCTGGCGAAAACAATGACAGCCAAGGCAAGGCAGGGGCTGCACTGAAACTTCGCGTTTCCAAGACAGAGCTGAAACTCGGCGACATGCAGCCAAGCACTTCTCCTGTGTTCGCTGTTGGCGGCTCCCGTATCCTTCCTCAAACAGCCAGCGGCATTCAACTGCAGAGCAGCGAAGTCAAAGACCTTGACCTCGAAGCGGGTCACTTCTATTCGTCGACCAGCCAGGTTAGAAACGGTCGCGATGGCGACTTGTGGGCAACCTACGCGAACGTGCCAGCGAACACTATTGACTATGCCGGCGGCAAGTACGCAATCTCCGATAGCCTGAGCGCATCCCTCTATGGCGCCAAGCTCGAAGACATCTGGAACCAGTACTACGGCAACCTGAACTACACCATTCCAATGGGTGGCGATCAGTCGATCAACCTGGACGGTAATATCTACCGCACAACGGATGCCGGTAGCGCTAAAGCCGGGGACATTAGCAACACCACGTTCTCCCTGGCAGCTGCTTTCTCCTTCTTGAAAGCACACACCCTCACCGTTGGCTTCCAGAAAGTTAACGGCGACACACCGTTCGACTACATCGGCGTAGGCAAGAATAACAGCGGTGGCGACTCGATTTTCCTCGCCAACTCCATCCAATACTCTGACTTTAACGGTCCGAACGAAAAGTCTGCACAAATTCGTTATGACCTGAAAATGGCCGAGTATGGCGTGCCTGGTCTGAGCTTCATGACCCGTTACGTAAAAGGCTGGGACATCGACGGCAGCAAAATGGACGCCGACAGCCCTTACGCCGCATACGGTTACGGCTCAGATGGCAAGCATCACGAAACCAACTTTGAAGCCAAATACGTTGTGCAGACAGGGCCTGCGAAAGATCTGTCCTTCCGCATTCGTCAAGCATGGCACCGCGCCAATGCCGACCAAGCTGAAGGCAGCATCGACGAGTTCCGCCTGATCGTTGACTACCCGCTGTCGATCTTGTAATCGAAAGCTGTTAGTTAGCTCTAAATAAAAAAGGCCCATCTTCGGATGGGCCTTTTTTATTGTTTGCAGCTTATGCCTGTTACTGAACAGCGCTTTCCTGAACTACGCGAATCACCCGCTGCGGAAACGGGATATCAATACCAGCCGTTTTTAAGCGGTCGCGGGACTGTTCGTTAAACATGAACATCACGTCCCAATAGTCTGCGGTTTTAACCCAGACACGCAGGGAAACCGTGATCGAACTGTCACCCAGCGTCGAAATCACCGCTTGTGGCGCAGGATCCTGCAGAACGCGATCATCCTTGGCCAGATCCAGCAGCACCTGACGAGCCTTTTGCAGATCGGCCTCGTAATCGACACCCACATCGAACACAACCTTGCGGGTTGGCTGACGGTTGGTGTTGGTGATGATGCCGTTGGACAGGTTGCCGTTCGGCACGATGATGGTCTTGTTGTCGCCAGTACGCAGCACAGTGTGGAAAATCTGGATGCTGTCGACAGTACCCGATACGCCTTGCGCTTCGATCCAGTCACCGATGCGGAATGGACGGAACAGCAGAATCAGCACGCCGCCAGCGAAGTTCGCCAGGCTGCCCTGCAATGCCAGACCGATGGCCAGACCGGCAGCACCGATGGCAGCAACGAACGAGGTGGTTTCAACGCCGATCATCGACGCCACGCTGACGATCAGCAGCACCTTGAGAATGATGTTTGCCAGGCTGCTGATAAAGCCTTGCAGCGCCAGGTCAGCGTTACGCAGGGCCAGCAGACCACCGAGCTTTTGCGTGACCTTGTTGATCAACCACCAACCGATGGCCAGAGTGATCACGGCCAGCAGCACGCGGCTGCCGTATTCCATGATCATCGGTATCCACGCCTGGGACGCCTTGACCAGGTTGTCTACCTCAGTATTCAAATCCATTGTTGCTCTCCTTCGAAATCAATCGCGGAAGTTGTTGAACTGCAGCGGCATGTCGAAGGTTTTGGCGCGTAGTGCGGCGATGGCCTCCTGCAGATCGTCACGCTTTTTGCCGGTAATGCGCACTTGCTCACCCTGAATGGCGGCCTGCACCTTGAGCTTGGCATCCTTGATGTGGCCGACGATTTTCTTCGCCAGCTCCTTGTCGATGCCTTCCTTGAGGATGGCGTCTTGCTTCATCAGCTTGCCCGATGCGTAAGCGTCCTTGACTTCAAGGCACTGCACGTCGATCTTGCGCTTGACCAGTGCCAGCTTGAGGATTTCGATCATCGCTTCCAGCTGGAACCCGGCTTCAGCGGTCAGACTGACGGTCAGGTCCTTTTCCTTGAACTCGAAACTGCCTTTGCCTTTCAGGTCATAACGACGATCGAGTTCCTTCACGGCGTTTTCGACCGCGTTGGTGACTTCGTGTTTGTCCAGTTCGGATACCACGTCGAACGACGGCATGTAATCTCTCCAATAAAAAGGCGCGCTCAATGAGGATGGAGCGCGCTTGGCTTGCGGTTAAAATCGGGCTCATTATAACGGGTCTTTTCCTGACGACACGGCGAGCCGCACATGCCTGCAATCAAACGAGCAAAAAACTGATGTCCACCACCTGGCATGTTCTCGGCGCCGGCAGCCTCGGCACACTGTGGGCCACGCGACTGGCCCGCGCCGGCCTGCCGGTCAGGCTGATCGTGCGCGATCAGGCGCGACTGCAGGCCTACGAGGCGCAAGGCGCGCTGACCCTGGTCGAACATGGCGAGGCGCGCAGCTACCCGATCCCGGCGCAGACACCGGACAGCGCCGAGCCAATCAGGCGCCTGCTGGTCGCCTGCAAGGCCTATGACGCCGAGAGCGCCGTGGCCCAACTGGCGCCGCGCCTGGCACCCGACGCCGAGTTGATCCTGCTGCAAAATGGG
>NZ_JAEKEG010000144.1 GCF_016651255.1 Pseudomonas sp. TH10 | reverse complement strand
ACAGAAGTGCTGCCCGGCGTTCGACCAAAAAACCAGTTACGGTTTTTCCAGCATTTCTGGAGAGCGCCGTCCCGACATTGTCGTTACGGTGGAAAGCCCGGCGGGGAGCTCGTTCATTGTGATGGACGCCAAGTACCGGGTTGAGCGCAAGTGGGTACTGGAGGGCATGGTGTCGGCGCATTTGTACCGGGACTGCTTGCGCTGGAAGGGTCGCAAGCCGGATTTATCGATATTGCTGGTGCCTCGCTCAGGAGGTGCTCCGTTGTTGGAGACGATGGCATACCAGGAAGCCAATGGTGTTGGCGTAGCGGTGCTGAGCGTTGAACACAATGTATTGCAGGCTGTGATAACTCCCTTTTTATTAGGCTGCACATATTCAGAGTCAGCGGAGCTTCCTGTGGCCGCAACTCCTTAGCCACTTGACTGAAATTTACGTAACACTGAAAAAGGAAGCGCGATGACAACAATAATTACAAAAGCTCAAGCCGAGTTGGAGCTTGCACTCATGCAAGCCGAAAGTGATTCCATGGCCAGCAGCGATCTATATATCTGGTTGCGGGAATGCGGTCTGCCGCCCGAAATCGCCGTACGGCTCAAAGAGCTGGTAAACGTGACTCAGCGCATAGGCAACAAGGTTGTCTCCATCGGCAAGCTGATCGTAATGAAGTTGCGCGACTTCATCACGGCGCACAAGAACTTGGCCATTGGCACCGTGTTGGGAGCAGCAATCGCTTCGCTCGTTGCTGCGCTTCCGTTACTCGGTTCTTTACTGGCGCCCCTGGGCGCACTGCTTGGCCTGACGATCGCCGCCACCGGCCATCAACGCGATAAGCATCCGGACGGGAACGGCGGAGGGGTGAGCCTGGGGCAGCTTCCGCAGAGCCTGATCGAAATGGCCCGGACGTACTTTGATCTATTCGTTGAGACGTTCCAGATCATCATGGCTGCATTTGTGTCGGCGAAAACTTCATGAGTCGACCACCGAAGGTCAGTAAGAAGCAACTGCTCAAGGTCATTGATGAGCTTGAACGTAGGCCCCACGACCGTGTACGCATTCTGGGGGAGGTGGGCATCAGCACGCTCGGTATCGGCCTCGGCGCCGCTGCAGCAGGCACTGTGGCAAGTATCGCGGGTGCGACCAGTATTCCGGTCCTCACCACGGCCGCCGGTTGGGTTGGTGTCACTGCCGTGGCGGCGACGCCTCTTGGCTGGGCACTAGGCGCTGCTGCAGCCGGTGGCGTTCTGGCCTACGGCGTCTCGCGCTGGATTCGCGGCGGTGCGATGTCAGAGGGGCGCAAGCAGGAATTGTTGTTGGTCTATCAGGAGCGGTTGGCTGAGATGGAAACCAAGGAGCGCATGGGGGCTGTCACGGTATTGGATAAGTCCGGATTTATTTCGTCACTTCGAGAGGTGATCGAGAAAGATGTCATCAGCGCAGATAAGGCGCTCCGGCTGATCGAGGCGGTGGAAGGCGGGAAGATGGCATTGCCTGAGGCTTATCGATTGGTGAATGGGCTCTTGCAGGAGTAGTGCGCGCAGGGTGCAGTAGTCAGTAAAACGCCGACGGATCGTCCGATCACGACGCGTCTTGTCGCGCTGCTCCCTCATGCTCGCCCCATCAGCCAGTCATATAGGACCGCAGCATGAAAAATCTGTACGCAATTATTGGCGTAATCGTCGTTGTAAAAAAGGGCTATGAGTTCTTTCGTGAATACAGCGAGATGAAACAGGAACTGGAAAAACGCGCCGGTGATTCGGCCTGACAAAGTACGGCGTCCACTACTCAATTATGTTTACGACTAAAAGGTATCTCTATGCCCTGGCCGCCCCATCCCTTCACATTCACTTGCCCCCAATGCCACTGGCATAAAACAACGGTGCCACCCAGCGATGCGCTGCGTGAGGGCAAAGATTGGTATTCGGCTTGCCCTTCATGCCAGCACGTCGACCTGGATGTCCGGCCTGCGACGGGGCTAGAGATATTCAAGGCCAAGCTGTTGCGACCGTTCAACTGAAGTCCCATTTCGATGCGAGGTTCGCGATGCGTAACGATAAAACTGACAGTCACGCGGATGACCTATCACCCACGGAGGTTAAAGCTGAGGCAGTGGTCGAGTACAGCGAAGAATTCGCCGCCATGATCCTTGATCAGGAGGCGAATGGCCGGTTCCAGCACATTGATGTCGACGACATGCTCGCAATGCTGGACCGCATGATCCTCGAGGCCCGGGGTTTGGGCAGTGTGCATTAGATGTTTGCTCGGCCGTACAGGTGAGCCTGTATGAATGAGGGTGTGCCGTGAACGTGGTGACGACAAGACGGTGTCATCGCAGGCAGAGCTTAACTCTTGGTGAGCATTAACGAGTGGTCAAATTTGCGGGGCTATATCTGGCCGTCCATGCCTCAATCATTGCAGGCGTGGATACCGCCGAGCACCGCTTTGCCTTCGTCGTCACAGACAGCGATTACAGCGTTCCACAGCGATGCCTTTGGTGCTTCGTTAAGCGGACCCAGGCAAGCGGGCTGATGGATCACACCGAGCTCACCTTGTCTTCTTCGCGCCCATACGCTGCTGCCGCCCGCCGCAATGTGTCTCTCATCTGTTGGCGTAACTCTGCCGGTTCGTTCACCACCAGCGAATCACCCAAAGACAAAATCCACCAGTGCAGTTGCCATGTATTGTTTAGGGTCGCACTCACCTGAAAACCGTCCGACAGCGCTTCCAGCACCATGTCCGTGCTCAATGGTGTCTCTCTAATCAATCGCGCCTGGTGTTCGCTCAGCCAAGCCTTGAAACGAATCTTCTGCGGTTTGCCGAATTGCAAAGCGTCAGTGGCAAGGTATGTTTTCAGCTCGAATGACTCTAGTCCTTGGCAAGGCGTATCGAGCCCCGTAACCGCTCTAAAGCGATGCACTGCGAACTGACGTACATCGGTGTATGGCGCGGCGGTAGCAATGAGATAGGTTACGAGGCCTCGCTGGACAATGGCTAGGGGGTTGAGGGTCAGTTCACTGAGTTTGTCGTTGTGCGCCGAGTAGTATTGGCAGCGCAGCTGCTGCTCGCTGATGAGGGCGTGCTGCAGTGCCTCCAGTGTTTCTGCCCGAATTTCCGGGGCTCGAAGGTTGAAATCCGGCCGAACGCTGGCGACCTTGTCAGGCCAGCGGGCTGCGGGGTTGCCATCTTTGAGGCCTTTGAGTCTTTGCCGAGCGTGCTCGAAGCGCGGTTCCAGAACGCTCAGCATACTGCCCGGAAGCAGCGGGCGGACGGCATCTTCGACTAGCGAAAGACTTACGGCTTCGGTCAGGGTGATGCCCTGCAATTCGACGCTCACGCCTGGCTTCCAGTACCAACCGAATGGCGTACCGCTATCGTTGCACTGCAGTGGGAATACTGTGGACAGATCGCGCAAGTCGCGTTCGATGCTGCGGCGGCTGATAGAGTAACCAGCAGCAACTAAACGGGCTAGCAATTCACTGACTGTAATACCCGGGGCGCGTTTGGGAAGCTGTTGTAACAGCTCCCACTGACGACTCAGGGCGCTGTGAGTCTTGGCTGAAGGCAAAAGGATCATCCTTGTAGAGTTAAAGCTGGCCATTGGCTGGCGAGTAAGCTTTTAAGCTGCCTATCGGCGTGAATCCACCAACCTTTGGTGTGGTCAATTCATGAACCCTCATAGACCGCTGCTGCCCTGTGGATTTCAGTCGAAACTTGGCCAGCGACGCACCTGCCAGCTCGTTGGGACTAGCAAACGGCTGAAACGCCCTAAACGAGCCTTATGAGACGATGCGTGTAATTCGGTCGTTGTGCTCGTCTTGAAACCCCTGCAGGAAAGTAATCAACCAAGAAACAGCTTGAGCAGCACAGAAGAGGTCCCAACGCCTGTTAGCAGTAACAGCCCTAACAGGGTTTTAAACCTAAAGCGTTGTTCCTGTAGCGCCCGCTGGAAGTCTTCACGCTTGGCACAGATCATTCCTTTCACACCCTCCAGTTCCGCCGACAGGTTGGCGATGGACTTGCTGTTGTCGTCTTGCTGAGTATTGAGCAGTAAAGTCATGGCCTTGAATGACGTGGCGCTGTGGTGAAGTTGCGCCTGCATCAACTTGGTCAGGCGCTCTTCACTGGAAACGATCTCTGCAGCGAGGCTGTTCAGCAACGGCTCCATACCCTCCAGCCGCAGTTGGGTAGTCTGTGCCGTCTGGGTGACGTCGGTGCCGATTTTAGAAACGGCCAAACGCACCTTGTCCACCGCGTCGCCAAGGTCATCATTGGTCGTGGTGAAGCCCGTATCGATTTGTCGCCGAAGGCCGCCTCCCTGAGTTTTTATATCGCTTTGCAACTGGTCGAGACTGTCACCTGCTATACGCCGGGCCTCGTCCGCCAACGGTTGATTTATCAACTCGTCGAGCAAGCGGCCCAGCTCTTCACGCGCCTGCTGGATCTCGGGTTCAAGGGTTGCACGGTCCATCACTTTTCATCTCCTTTAAGCATCTTGTCGAGTTCGTTCGGCAACAGCAGTCCATAAAAGGCATCACACAGCTGCTCGACACTGTTCCTGGGCCGGGCCACCACATCGCGCACGGTGTTGAGCTCAGTCCTGAAGGCTTCGAAGATGTACTGTTTGAATTTCAAAGCGTGCACCAGGCCTTGCTCCATCCGCTCATTGAAGAGCGCATGTTGGTGCTCCGTCTTTAGCAAATGTGCTTTGGCCTCCTTCAGCTTGAGCTCATGGCGTTGTATTTCCAGTTTCATTGCCTTGAGCATCGTTTCACTACTACGCGTTTGCTGAACGGTACGAGCCAGTGCTGTGCTGAATTGTTTCCCCAACACCCGGTCAGCCGCCTGGGCATAGGTTTCACACACTATATCTGCCTGGTTTCGAAGGACCGAGGCATCGGTCTGGAAGTTGCTGCTCAGCAAGTAATTGTCGGTCCAGTATCCGTCGAGTCGATCCCCGATCATGCGCAATGCCGCGGTGGAGGGCGGGCCTGTGTCACTGACATCAAAATTGGCAGAGGAGTGTTTCAATCCGTCCCAGAGATTGCTCCAAAGGCGGCGAATACGGATCCGGAACTCATTCAGCGCGTCTTGAAGTACGGGCACGGTCTCACCGCTGGCGAGTTTGATATCGGCGGTAAAGTATTGCTTCAGGCGTTTTGCATAGGCGCCCCGATCGAAATGCCCCAGACGCTGCTCATGACGACGGCGCTGCCGCTCCATGGCCTGGTGCTCGCCTACTGCATCGTTCAACTGCGACTCGGCATCCCTCACGCGCTGTTGCGCCTTGGTAATCGCCTGTTCCAGAACAGGTCTCTGGGTGTCGAATGCGTCGTTGTGGCGCTGGACCTTTGCTTCAATGAACTCCCCCACCCGAAAGGCAGACCACAATCGGGCATACGGGCTGGCGGCGTCCGTAATGCTGGTTAGCAACTCACCGCGCAATGCCTCGATCACGCTACTTGCACGCTCGAAGTAAGCTTGCGAATGATTGCGCATGTTTTCCAGAGAATCACCAAACTCCAGCGGATAAATATGCTTGAGTATCTCCAGCGGTGGCTTTTCATCGTGGGTGCACATTTCATCGTAAAGGTGCTGCTGAACATCGCGAGCCGCAAGGGGGCTCGTGTCCTGGGCCTTGCCGAACCATGTCTGGAAACTTGCCGGAGAAAAGGTATAGGTCAATATCACGCGAAACCGGCTGGGTTGCAGCATCCAATCGTTGAGTGCCTCAAAATCTAGGGCGCGAGAGTGAAGAAAACCGAGGTTGTCCGCACGCCCCACCAGCAGGATCAAATCAGCCGAGGCGACATATCGCTCGGCGATTCGCCTGACGACCTGTTGTTCGTGTTCGTTGATCGCATTGATCCCCGGAATATCGATCAGTCGCAGATCCAGGCTGAGGGCCCCCTCTCCTTCACTCCGGAAAAACATGCCCGGAATACGAACATTCATGAGGGGAGAGGAATGAGCGCTGCCAGACATGACTTGTTCGCGAATCTCACCAAAGCGCTCTGCGGCCTCGTCATTGCTCAAGCCCGTGGGGTCATCCTCCAGGTACCAAAGATCGTCAGGGGAGCGCCCATAGCGAATTGGTGCGGCGGTAGACGATTTACCCAGCCGCTGCCCGCCCCGCAATACCTCGGAAACCGCCGGCAACGCATCCTTGCGAATGCCGAGCAGATCAAGAATTAACGTGGTCTTGCCAACCTGAGTGGTGCCGTAGACCACCACGGTAATATGCTCCGAGCGGGTGAAATCCCCGACCAGCTCAGGGTCCACCTCGGCGACGAAGCGGTCATAGGCGTGCTGGGCCCAATCGTTGCGTTGGCGAAACTTTTGCGTCCAGATATCAGCCACGGTCCAGAGCCTTGATCACGTTGGTGCGGGCCACGTCCATGCGGTGCAAATTGCGGGTCAACGAATCGTGCTTGGTCAACTCACCCCCCAGTCCATAAGCCAGGCGCAGGTTTCTGGTCATCCGGTCGTCGAGGTTTTCCATCAGGTCATCGTAGAGTTCGAGGCTTTTCTGGATGTGCGATTCGGCAAAGTGCATCAGGCTTTCCCGGATAAAGCCTTTTTCGCCGCGTCGTACGCCTGAACCTGATTGGCCGTTTTGTAAGCGATGAAGCCAACCGCGATGGCTCCCGCAGCCGCCATCGAGAGCGTACCGCCCAGCCCAGTCGCCGCGCCCCCACCGGTAAGAGTGTTCAAGACATCGAACTGCCCATCAATGGCAACGTCTACGGCCATGATGGCGGCAATGGACTTGAGGAGCGGACCGAAGGTTTTTTGAGCCTGTGGAAGCTCGGTTGCGATTTCCGTTCGCAGTGCGTTAAAGTCGAAACTCGCCAACTCTTTGTTGAGTAGCTCTGGCTTGCGCAGCGCAATGGCCTGATTGATCCGAACGAACTCCATCGTCATTGCGGGCAGTAGCCGCAAAACTTCTTCAAGCTGCTCACTCTTGAACAGTTTCAGCTCGCTGCTTTCCTCGTCTTTCAGGTTTTGCCCCATCAATAGGCGCAAGTCATGGCGAATCGTGAGGAGTTTTTCGTCCGGGATTTGCTCACGCGTTGTCCCGTGGCCGATAAGGTTTTGCAGCGGTTGGGCTGACAGTGTCAGCGTCTGTTCATCGGCCGGCTCGACATCGAGTTCCCTGCAGGACATGTCGGTGATGGCGCGATAGTCACTGATCAATGGGGACTGGCTGTGATCGTCCGCACCGTTCCAGCAGTCGACAATGCGCTCCTGAAAACGCTGTTCATGCTCACCAGACTGGAAGGTCAGGAAATTACCCGCTTGACGCAATTTGGCCTTAAGTCCTTCTTCTTCGGCGATGTACTTGTTAGTCGCGATGCCGATAGTGTGACTGGCATAGCCGATCATGTTGTTTCGGAGTTCCTTCGCGTATAGGCGTCGATAGCGATCGGACGCTTTGCGGAACGCGGCACGAACTTTCTCGACTTGGCGCTCCTTCAGGTGCTCGCTGATACCTTCACCTGCGACTTCGTCGCGAAGCGCCGCGGACACATTGTCCAGCTCATCATTGATGATACGTTCCAGCTCTTCGACCCGAACGGTATCCGAGCCCGCCGAAGACAAAGCGTACTTGCCTACAACGTCCATGATGTTGCGGGTCCATTTTTTCGGTAATCGTCAGCTCCCACGCCCGTGCAGACAACTCGATCAAGTTCGTGACCCGGCACTTCGAACACATCGGCAACCGTCGCCGTCAGGTCTTCGATCTGCTGGCTTTCCAGCGCTTCTGTCTTGGTCACGGCTATAACCGGTTTGCGGTCGGGGAAGTACTTGGATTTCAGGTCAGCCAGAATCTTGACCTGGGCGTTATCGGCAATTCGGGTGCGGTCGGTCACCAGTACGCTGCCCAGCGAGTGGATCAGCGTGTGGCGCATCAACCCCTGCCATTCGGCATTGTCGCGGTTTAGCATCTCATAGCCGGGTAACAGAACAAGCCCGAAACTCTGCGCCGAAAAATACCGTTTCGGCACGTACAGCTTGGTGAACAGATAATCGTCGTTGACGTCGTAAGCACTGATGATGCGGCGGAAATCATCCTTCTCTAGGGGCTCTTCCTCGCGGCCATCCGGGCCGGGCTTGTAACGAACGCCGACGGCATACGGTGCCGTGACGTCCTTCTCGAGGATAAAAACCGGCACCCGTTCACCACGGCCCTGATTATCAACCAGCCACTCGTCTTCACCATTGAGGTTGTAAAGCTCCCTGACCAGGCGCGTCTTGCCCGCACTCTGGCTACCGGCAACGCAGATGTAATACAGCGACGAAAGTTCGCGGGTAATGCGCAATTTGCGCAACACCGACTTCAACGTGGCGCGGTGGGCCGAACGGCTATCGAGGCCGGCCACTACATCCAGGACGCCAGCAACGGCGTGTTCAAGATTTTTGATCAGATCAGGGGTCACTTCATCATCCTTTTGGGTTGACCGGCGATGCCATTCAGGCTGGTCCGAAGGTTATCGGCGGGCTATTAATGAGCTTTAAGTTCTGCGCACGAATCGCGGTAATTAACCCGGCACGAAAACCTGCGTCCCCACATGTATCAGCACACCCACAATCCCACCCACCAGCGTTCCGTTGATTCGAATAAACTGAAGGTCCCTGCCTACTTGCGCCTCCAGTTGCTCCACCAGCTCCTCCTCATTCCACTGCTCGATTCGTTCGCGGATGTAGTTGCCGATCTGCGCCCGGTAACGTTCGACCATAGGCCCGGCGAGGGCGAGGACTTGCTCGTTGATCCAGCTTTGCATGGCAGAGTCTTCGCTCAGGGCTTCGCCCAGCTTGAGCACGCCGGCGTTCAGGTGTTGCCGCAGGGTGGACGTTTCGCTGTGGATGTCGGCTTCGAACCAGTCGACCACGCTGTCGACCAGGCCGGTGAGGTAGCTGTGCAGTGCCGGGTGCTGTATGAGCTGTGCGCGTAGTTGGCTGGCGCGCAGGCGAAAAGCCGGGTCATCCTTGAGCTTGGCGACAAGCGCGTGCAGTTGCTCGTCGAAGTGTTTGCGCAGTTCGTGCTCGGGATCTTCATTGACTTCGCTGATCACGGTGGAAATACGCTTGACCAGTTTGTCGGAAGTCCAGGTGCCGGCCACGCCGCTGAAGGATATTTCCTTGCCGAAAATAGTGAAGCGCAGGATGTCGAGTTCAGCGGCGATCAGATCGGCGATGCGCTTTTGCGTGGCTTCGCTTTGCATCATTAGATCGATCTGATCAAGCACGCCTTCAAGCAACTCTTGCGCTCTGCCGTCGTCGGTCAGTACTTCAAGTAACTGGCCGCTCATGCGCGCCAGGTCGATTTGTTCCAGGCGTGCAAACGCGGTGCTGCGCACAAATTGGCTGACGCGCTCGTCTCGCAGAGCACCGATGCTGTGACCCGCCAGGCGCAGGGAGAGGTTGGAAAGGGAGGTGGCGTGGGCAGGATTCGAGAGCCACTCGGCGAGACGCTTGGCGGTGTCGAATTCGCCGACTTTGGCGAGGACCTGTTCGCGAGAAAGGAAGTGCGCGCAGATGAATTCGCCGAGGTTGGCACCGATGCGCGCTTTGTTGCGCGGGATGATTGCGGTGTGCGGGATAGGCAACCTGAGTGGACGACGGAATAGCGCTGTCACCGCAAACCAGTCGGCAATGGCACCCACCATCGCGGCTTCGGAAAACGCCTTCAGGTAACCGGCGAATACCGGGTGCGCGGGGGCAAGTCCGAGCGCTGCCACGTAGAGAGCAGCCGCGATCAACAACAACCCGAAGGCAACAACTTTCATCCGGGCTAGCGGCGTATGGGGTTTGAACATTAACGAATCCTGGGTGGGGATAGGCGTGGCGGCAGGTAGCTTAATCGCCACCTGCGGCAGAATGTGTCGCGGTTGCGCGGCAAGCCCACTATTACAAAGCCCATGTCTGAACGATGATCTCAACGCGGCGATCCATTGCCAGGCACTCGCTCAGTTCCGCTTTGGGAAGATCGCGCGCACAGCTGGAAACCGGCACATGCGAACCTGCGGCCTTGATATTCAGTTGAAGCTCCGGGCTCAAGGTCTTCAACAGCTCGGCGACACTCTTGGCGCGGCGCAGCGACAGTTTCTGATTGCTGTCGTTGGCCGCGCGCACCGGGTTGCGGTCGCTGTGGCCGGTAACGCTGATGGCGATGATAAGGCGCTTGGAGTCTTTCAGATAGGTTTTCACCTGGGTTGCAAACGCGGTGAGAGCCGCAGTGCCTTCATCGGTCAGGGTGGAAGCATAGGTGTCGAACAGCAAATCATTGCCGAGGGAAAAGCACAGCGCAATGCCGGCTTCGTTACCCGGGCGCCGTACGAGATTCACGCCAGATCTGTTCAATTCGACCTGATACGGCGAGCCGCTGCTGCTGTCGGTGAGAAAGGGCAGTTCGATCAACGTTCGTTCGCCCAGGCCATGCCAGAGCACATTGACGTGGTGCACTATCTGTTCAGGCGTCTTGCTATTGCCGCAACTGTGCAGTCTGAGGTCGAATTCATCGACCACACCCTTGATGATTTTCTGGTTGGCGGCATCCAGGCTGACTGAT
>NZ_JAEKEG010000143.1 GCF_016651255.1 Pseudomonas sp. TH10 | reverse complement strand
CTGGAAAACGAAATCGCCCTGGTCCAGAGCAACGGCATTGCCCAATGGCTCAAGCTGGCACTGGCAGAAGACCCTGAAGACGACGATACGGGCGGCTGCGGAATTGCCGCTGCCATCGACGTGCAACTGCCCGGCAGTTTCATGTGGCAGCTGTATCGCATGGTCCTTGGTCGCGAGGAAATTCCGGTCAAATCCTTGCTCGATAAAGCGCCCTTGACCTGGCGCCTGATGCGCCTGCTACCGCAGGTGATCGATCAGCCACACTTCGAGCCCCTGCAACGCTTCCTCACCAACGACACCGACTTGCGCAAGCGTTATCAGCTGTCCGAACGCCTGGCCGACCTGTTCGACCAATACCAGGTCTACCGGGCTGACTGGCTTGAAGACTGGGCGGAAGGTCGACACCAGTTACGCAACGGACGCGGCGAAGCCAAGCCGCTGACTCCGGCCAACGCCTGGCAAGCGGAGTTGTGGCGCGCACTGTTGCTGGATGTGGGTGAGCAGGGCATGGCGCAAAGTCGTGCGGGCGTGCACCAACGGTTTATCGAACGTATCAATGGCCTGGATGAAGCGCCTGCGGGGTTGCCTTCGCGGGTGATCGTATTCGGGATTTCCTCGCTGCCGGCCCAGGCCCTGGAAGCGCTGGCCGGGCTCGCCCGTTTCAGTCAGGTCCTGCTGTGCGTACACAACCCTTGCCGTCACCACTGGGCCGATATCGTCGCGGACAAGGATTTACTGCGTCACCAATACAAGCGGCAATCGCGCAAGAGTGGCATGCCTGTCGCACTTGACCCAGACACACTGCATCAACACGCCCATCCATTATTGGCTGCATGGGGTAAACAGGGTCGCGACTACATCAACCTGCTCGACAGCTATGACGATCCCAACAGCTATCGTGCGGCCTTTCGCGACGGGCGAATTGACCTGTTCAGCGACACTCAGCCGCACAATTTGCTCAATCAATTACAGGACGACATCCTCGAGTTGCGTCCACTCAGTGAAACTCGCGAGCATTGGCCTCCTGTTGATCTGGCAAAGGACAATTCGATCCGTTTTCACGTTGCCCACAGTGCTCAACGCGAAGTCGAAATCCTCCATGACCAGCTGTTGGCACGCTTCAGTGCCAACCCGGATCTGCGCCCGCGCGATGTGATCGTCATGGTGCCGGACGTCGACAGTTATGCACCACACATACGCGCTGTTTTTGGTCAGATCGATCGACATGATCCGCGCTTCATCCCCTTCACATTGGCGGATCAGGGCCAGCGTGGTCGTGATCCATTACTGATCGCGGTCGAGCACCTGCTCAAGTTGCCGGACAGCCGTTTCCCGGTCAGCGAGATTCTCGATTTGCTCGACGTACCGGCGCTGCGTGCCCGTTTCGGCGTGGAAGAGCGCGACCTGCCGACGTTGCACCGCTGGATCGAAGGCGCGGGTGTGCGCTGGGGAATGAATGCCGAACAACGCGCCAATCTCGGCTTGCCCGCCGAGCTTGAGCAAAACAGTTGGCGTTTCGGCCTGCGCAGGATGTTGCTCGGTTACGCGGTAGGCAGCTCTGGTGCCTACGGCGGCATCGAACCCTATGACGAGATCGGCGGCCTGGATGCCGCGCTGATCGGGCCGCTGGTAGCGCTGCTCGATGCGCTGGACATTGCTCACCATGAGCTGGCTTCTCCTGCAGCTCCCGGACAATGGGGCATGCGCCTGCAAGCGTTGATCCAGTTGTTTTTCCAGGCCAGCAACGAACACGACGACTACTTGCTCGCCCAGCTGGAAGAGTTGCGCGAAACCTGGCTGGAAACCTGTGAGTCGGTTGGGTTGCATGACCAGTTACCCCTGACCGTGGTTCGCGAAGCCTGGCTCGCGGGCCTCGATCAGGGGCGCTTATCCCAGCGGTTCCTGGCCGGGGCAGTCAACTTTTGCACCTTGATGCCCATGCGGGCCATCCCGTTCAAGCTGGTGTGCCTGCTCGGCATGAACGACGGCGACTACCCTCGCGCGCAACCGCCGCTGGACTTCGACCTGATGGGCAGCGATTACCGCCCCGGCGATCGATCACGGCGCGAAGACGACCGTTATCTCCTGCTCGAAGCCCTGCTCTCGGCCCGTGATCAGCTTTATATCAGCTGGGTAGGCCGCAGCATTCGCGACAACAGCGAACGTCCGGCCTCGGTACTGATCGGCCAGCTTCGCGATCACCTGGCCAGCGGTTGGCACTCGGCCGACGAGGCGCAGGACCTGCTTGAAGCCATGACGCAGGAACACCCGCTACAGCCTTTCAGCGCCCGCTATTTCCATGAGGGCGATGGGCTGTTCAGCTATGCCAGCGAATGGCAGACCCTCCATCAAGCCAATGCAACGGATGCCGGGTTCGAGACCCTTGAAGCCTACGTCCAGGAAGAGCCGTTGAGCCTGGGGCAACTTCAGGATTTCCTGCGCAACCCGGTGCGCCACTTCTTCAGCCAACGCTTGAAGATATTCTTTGAGGCGGCCGAGGCCCCCTGGCCGATGAAGAGCCTTTTGTCCTCGATGCCCTGCAACGCTACAGCCTTAGCGACAGTTTGCTGGAAGCGGCGCTGGGGCAACCCGATTTTGTGGATCAGACCCTGGCTGCACACGCCATCCGTCTGCAAAACAGCGGATTGTTGCCAATGGCCGGTTTTGGCGAATGCCTGCAACGCGAGTTGATCGAGCCGCTACCGGACTTGCTGCTACGCTATCGGCAACTTCTGACGTTATGGCCAACCCCGCTGACCAGCGCGATGCCGATTCATCTCGAGTTGCAGAATTTACGCCTTGAAGGCTGGCTCTCCGGCCTGCATCAGCGCGCCGATGGCGGTGTCTTGTCGGTCACGACCATTCCCAACAGCATTGGCTCGATCAAGAGCCGCAAATGGCATCGACTGACCAAACCGTGGGTCAATCACCTTGTCGCCTGCGCCAGCGGCGTTTCACTGACCACAGCATTGGTGGCCAGTGACGACAGTCTGCTGCTGGCCCCAATGGAGCAGGCACAGGCTTTGGGCATTCTGGGCGATCTGCTGCTGGCCTGGAAAACCGGCATGCGCCAGCCATTGCCGATTGCAGTGAAAACCGCGTTTGCCTGGCTGTCCCAGACCGATCCGCTCAAGGCCGAAGCCGCTGCCCGTAAAGCCTATGACGGTGATGGGCAGAACAGTGAAGGCGAGCGCCGCGAAAGTCCTGCGCTGACCCGGCAGTTCAAGGACTACGACGCGCTCACGGCGGATGAATCATTCCCCGGGTGGTGCGATGCATTGTATCGACCGCTGCTGCAAGCTCCCTGGCGTTCGCTGAACAGCGAGGACTCGCGCGCATGACCGACAAGACACCATTGGCCCTGGCTTTTCCGCTTCGCGGCAGCCAGCTGATCGAAGCCAGCGCCGGCACCGGCAAGACTTTTACCATCTCCGCATTGTATGTGCGCCTGGTCCTGGGCCACGGTGGCGAGTCCGCCGGTTTCGGCCGTGAACTGCTGCCGCCGCAGATCCTCGTGGTGACCTTCACCGACGCGGCGACCAAGGAGCTGCGCGAACGTATCCGCACGCGCCTGGCTGAAGCGGCGCGTTTTTCCGCGATGAAATAACTGCACCAGACGCCCTGATCGCCGACCTGCGTGATCAATACCCAGGGGAACAGTGGGCCGGATGTGCGAACCGCCTGGACATCGCGGCGCAGTGGATGGACGAAGCTGCGGTCTCGACCATCCATAGCTGGTGCCAGCGCATGTTGCGCGAGCACGCGTTCGACAGTGGCAGCCTGTTTACCCAAAGCCTGGAAACTGACCACAGCGACTTGCTGGGTGAAGTCCTGCGCGATTACTGGCGGTTGTTCTGCTACCCCATGCAAGGCGATGCGCTGAGCTGGGTGCGTGGAAACTGGGGGGCCGGCGGCGTTGTTGCCGCGTGTGCGTGGGCTGTTCTCCAGTGAGCGTGGCACCACTGCCGGCAAAGAGCCTGCGCAACTGATTACCGAATGCCTGCAGGAACGGCGGGCGGCATTGCTTGAGCTGAAGATGCCCTGGACTCAATGGGCACAGGAGCTGCTCGCCATCTGCCACCAGGGTGTCGCAAGCAAGAGCGTCGACGGGCGCAAGATGCAGGCGCGTTATTTCGAACCCTGGTTTGAAAAGATCCAGGCCTGGGCCGCGGACGAATCGCTGGAGCAGCTGGACATCGGCACCGGCTTCACCCGCCTGACCCCGGACGGCATGGCCGAAGCCTGGAAGGGCGAAGTGCCAAGTCACCCGGGGCTGGATGCGATGCCGGGGCTCAAGGCCAGTCTGGATAACCTGCCGACTCCCGATGCGGCCGTGCTGCAACACGCGGCCCAGTGGGTGGGTACCCGGTTCGAAGAAGAGAAGCGGCGCCGTGCCGAGATGGGCTTCGATGACATGCTGCTGCGCCTCGATGCCGCCCTGCAAGCCGATGGCGGCGAGCGCCTCGCCTCGCTGATTCGCGAACAGTTTCCGGTGGCCTTGATCGACGAGTTCCAGGACACCGATCCGGTGCAGTACCGCATCTTCGAGAGTATCTATCGCATCGAAGACAACAATCCCGATACTGGGCTGTTTCTGATCGGCGACCCCAAGCAGGCGATCTACGCATTCCGCGGTGCAGACATCTACACCTATCTGCGGGCGCGCCAAGCCACCACTGGCCGATTGCATACGCTGGGCACCAACTTCCGTTCCAGCCATGGCATGGTGACGGCAGTCAATCATGTGTTCGAGCGCGCCGAGTCCCGAGAGCAGGGACGCGGCGCGTTTTTGTTCCGCGAGAAAAGCGGCGAGAATCCTGTGCCGTTTCAGCCGGTTGATTCGCAAGGTCGCAAGGAGAAACTGCAGATCGCCGGGCAAGACGTCGCGGCGCTGAATGTCTGGCATTTATCCAGTGATCAACCGCTGTCAGGCGTGGTTTACCGGCAACAAATGGCAGCTGCATGCGCCAGTGAAATCACCGCTCTGCTCAATGGCGGGCAAACCGCTAGCGCCGGATTCACTCGGGACGGTGAAGCGTTCAGAGGCCTGCGCCCTTCGGATATCGCGATTCTCGTCCGGGATGGCAAAGAGGCTCAGGCCGTGCGCGGTCAACTCGCCGCCCGAGGCGTGCGCAGCGTTTACCTCTCCGACAAGGATTCGGTGTTCGCGGCGCAAGAAGCCCACGACCTGCTGTCCTGGCTCAAGGCATGTGCCGAGCCAGACGTCGAGCGTTCATTGAAAGCCGCATTGGCCTGCATCACCCTGAACCTGCCATTGGTTGAGCTGGAGCGGTTGAACCAGGATGAGCTGGTCTGGGAATCCCGGGTCATGCAGTTCCGCGGCTACCGCGAGCTGTGGCGCAAGCAAGGCGTGCTGCCGATGCTGCGGCGCCTGTTGCACGATTTCCATTTGCCGCAGGCGTTGATCGCACGCACTGACGGCGAACGTGTTCTGACCAACCTGTTGCACCTGTCGGAGCTGATGCAACAAGCCGCTGCGGAACTGGACGGCGAGCAAGCGTTGATCCGTCATTTGGCCGAGCTTCTGGCGCTGTCCGGTCAGGCTGGCGAAGAGCAGATCCTGCGTCTGGAAAGTGATGAGCAACTGGTCAAGGTCGTGACCATCCACAAGTCGAAAGGCCTTGAGTACCCTCTGGTATTTCTGCCATTCATTTGCTCGGCGAAACCGGTAGACGGCAGCCGTTTGCCGCTGCATTACCACGATGCTTCAGGCAAGGCTCAAGTCAGTCTCAAGCCGACCGCCGAGTTGATCGCACAAGCTGACGACGAACGTCTGGCTGAAGATCTGCGCCTGCTGTATGTCGCTCTGACCCGCGCGCAGCACGCCTGTTGGCTGGGTGTGACGGATCTCAAGCGAGGCAATAACAACAGCTCGGTGCTGCACCTGTCGGCACTGGGTTATCTATTGGGTGGCGGTGCCATGCTGGCGGAATCTGCCGGTTTAAAACGCTGGCTGGAAGACCTTCAGCAAGATTGCCCCGCCCTGCGTTATTGCGAAGTCCCGCCCGCTACCGCCGAGCACTACCAGCCGCCGCAGAACGACGCGCGCCTGCTCGCGCCGCTGATGCCCAAACGCCGGGCCAGTGAAAACTGGTGGATCGCCTCCTACAGCGCTTTGCGTATCGGCGACAGCTTGAGTATCGGCAGCGACGAAGCACCGGAAAGTCCGCAAGCACAGAAACTGTTCGATGACGAACGCCTCGACCCTGACGCGCCGCGAGAGATCATCGCCGGCGGCGCCGATATCCATCGGTTTCCCCGTGGCCCCAATCCGGGCACGTTTCTCCACGGTTTGCTGGAGTGGGCCGGTGACGACGGCTTTGCGGTTAGTCGCGAAGCGCTGGAGGATTCGATTGCCCGCCGCTGCAATCTGCGTGGCTGGGAAGGCTGGATCACGACCCTCAGTGACTGGTTACAACACCTGCTCAAATCTCCGCTGTCGATTGGCGGCGGGCAGGCGCCGGTGGTTCTTGAGCAACTGAAGCAATATCGGGTTGAAATGGAATTCTGGTTCGCCAGCCACAAGGTCGACGTGCTCAAACTCGACGAGCTCGTGCGTCAGTACACCCATAATGGTCTGGCCCGCGTCGCAGCAGAACCGGTACAACTCAATGGCATGTTCAAGGGTTTCATCGACCTGACGTTCGAACACGAAGGTCGGTATTACGTGGCGGATTACAAATCCAACTGGCTGGGTGTCGATGACTCGGCGTACACCGCGCAAGCGATGGAGCAATCGATCCTCGACAACCGCTATGACCTGCAATACGTGCTGTACCTGCTGGCCCTGCATCGCCAGCTCAAAGCGCGTTTGGCCGATTACGACTATGACCGTCACGTGGGCGGTGCGTTGTACCTGTTCCTGCGCGGCACCCGTGCAGCCAGCCAGGGGTTTATTTCGCCCGTCCGCCACGGGAGTTGATCGAACACCTTGATCGCCTGTTCCAGGGCAAGCCGCAGCCCAAGGCCGAACCCGCCTGGGAACAGGGAGAACTGCTATGAGTCGCACCTTCGCCGATTTGCTGCCCACCTCACTGGCGGCTGAAAGCCTGGCCGACCTCGCACCCTTGAGCCGCGCCGAAGACTTGCTGCTGTTGCTCACGCGCTGGGTCGAGCGCGGCTGGTTGCGTGCATTGGACAAGGCGTTCGTGGCCTTCCTGCATGAGCTGGCGCCCGATGACGATCCCCTGGTATTGCTGGCGGCCGCGCTGACCAGCCACCAGTTGGGTCACGGGCATGTGTGCCTGGATCTGTACGAGACTCTCAAGGAACCGGACTTTGCCCTGTCCCTGCCACCCGAAGGCGATGTGCAAGGGGCTCAATGGTGTTGCCCTCGCAGTTGCTCGAGGCGCTGGATGGCGCTCACTGGTGCAAGGCGCTGGCGGTCAGCCCCTTGGTCGCATTGGCAGCCGACGGACGCGAGAATGCCCAGCAAAGGCCTTTGGTGCTGTCGGGTAAACGCCTGTACCTGCGGCGCTACTGGGCGTACGAACGACGCATCGACCTGTCATTGCGCCAGCGCCTGGCTGAGCACGAAGTGACCCCTGCGGATTTGAACCAGCGCCTCACCGGCCTGTTCGGGCCCGCCAGGCCGGGTGAAGTGATCGACTGGCAAAAACTCGCCTGCGCCCTGGCGACCCGCAGTGCATTCAGTATCGTCACCGGTGGTCCCGGCACCGGCAAGACCACCACCGTCGTACGGTTGCTGGCGTTGCTCCAGGCGCCCGCAGTCGATGCTGGCCAGCCGCTGCGCATCCGTCTTGCCGCACCCACGGGCAAGGCGGCGGCGCGCTTGACCGAGTCCATCAGCCAGCAGGTCAGGACGCTGGAAGTCAGCGAAGCGGTCCGGGCGAAAATTCCTTCGGACGTCACCACGGTGCACCGCCTGCTCGGCAGCCGGCCCGGGACGCGGCACTTCCGGCATCACGCGGGCAATCGCTTGCCACTGGACGTGCTGGTGGTCGATGAAGCGTCGATGATCGACCTGGAGATGATGGCCAATCTGCTCGATGCCCTGCCGGCCCATGCGCGACTGGTGCTGCTGGGTGACAAGGATCAGCTGGCGTCGGTGGAAGCGGGCGCCGTGCTGGGCGACCTGTGTCGTGACGCGGAGGCCGGCTGGTACAGCCCGCAGACTCGCCAGTGGCTGGAGCAGGTCAGTGGCGAAAGCCTGGCAAACAGCGACCTGCACGAGGATACCCAGGGCGCTCATCCGCTGGCGCAACAAGTGGTGATGCTGCGCCATTCGCGCCGCTTCGGGGAGGGCAGCGGCATTGGCCAGCTGGCTCGCCGCGTCAATCAGCAGCAGCCTGAAGAGGCGCGCAAACTGCTGGCCACCCGCAGCCATGACGACGTGTTCAGCCTGTCGCTCAAGGGCGAACAGGACCGGGCGCTGGAGCGTTTGCTGCTTGAAGGTCACGGCGATGGGCCGCAGGGTTATCGGCACTACCTCGGCCTGCTGCGCCAGCAGCGCCCGGCGCCTGGCCGAGCCCTTGAGGATCCTTGCTGGGCCGACTGGGCTCGCCAGGTGCTGCAGGCGTTCGACGCCTTCCAGTTGCTCTGCGCCGTACGCAAGGGCCCCTGGGGCGTGGAAGGCCTGAATCAGCGAGCGACCGCCGCGCTGCTCAAGGCCCGCTTGATCGATAACGATCAGCAGTGGTACGAAGGTCGCCCGGTATTGATGACGCGTAACGACTACGGCCTGGGGCTGATGAACGGTGACATCGGCATCGCGCCTCAAGCTACCGGAACGCGAGGGGCCGGACGCCGGTAAACCGGTGCTGCGCGTGGCTTTCCCGCGCAATGATGGGCAGGGCGGCGTGCGCTTCGTGTTGCCGAGCCGGCTCAACGACGTCGAAACCGTCTACGCGATGACGGTGCACAAGTCCCAGGGTTCGGAGTTCGCCCACACCGCGCTGATTCTGCCGGACGCCCTGAATCCGGTGCTGACCAAGGAGCTGATCTACACCGGAATCACCCGGGCAAAGCACTGGTTCACCCTCATAGAACCCCGTGCCGGCGTATTCGAAGAGGCCGTGCGGCGCAAGGTCAAGCGCCTGAGCGGGCTGATGCTTGAACTGGATGAGGCCCCCGGCCAGTAACGCACATTTGCCGACTTGTCGGCCGCACCGAGAACCGCCGTGTGTCGATCGTGGTACCGCCAGTTAATCGGCGAACAACATCTCGCGACTCTCACCCATCAACAGCCCGTGATTCTGCTCAGTCACCCCGCGGATGTAATCCCACAACAGGGTAATCCGCTTGAGCTTCCTCAGATCCTCGCGGCAGTACATCCAGAATTGCCGGGTGATGTTGATTTCTTCCGGCAGTACCGGCAGCAGGCGTGGGTCCTGCGCGGCGAGGAAGCACGGCAGAATCGCCAGTGAACGCCCTTGCTGCGCGGCCACAAATTGCGCGATCACGCTGGTGCTGCGCAGGTTCGCGTGGGCGCCGGGCAGCACGTTCGCCAGGTACAGCAGCTCCGAGCTGAACGCCAGATCGTCCACATAACTGATGAATTGATGCTTGCTCAAGTCGCCCGGGCGGCGGATCGGTGGGTGTTGGTCGAGGTAGTCCTGGGTCGCGTAGAGCTGCAAGCGGTAGTCGCAGAGTTTGCAGCAGACGTACGGCCCATGCTCAGGACGCTCCAAGGCGATGACAATATCGGCTTCGCGCTTGGACAGGCTGATGAAGTGCGGCAGCGGCAGGATGTCCACCGAAATCGCCGGGTAGGCATCAACGAAGTGGCTCAATTGCGGGGTGATGAAAAAACTGCCGAAACCTTCGGTGCAGCCCATGCGCACATGCCCGGACAGCGCCACGCCGGAGCCGGAAACCTGCTCGCAGGCCATGTGCAAGGTGCTTTCGATCGACTCGGCATAACCGAGCAAACGCTGGCCTTCGGTGGTCAGCACAAAACCGCTGGTGCGCGACTTCTCGAACAGCAACGTGCCTAACGCCGCTTCCAGCGAACTGATCCGGCGCGACACCGTGGTGTAGTCGACAGCCAGCCGTTTGGCGGCGGTGCTGGCCTTGCGGGTACGGGCGACTTCGAGGAAAAACTTGAGGTCGTCCCAGTTCAGCGAACCTAAAGAGGTGATGTTTTTTTGCATGATGGACGGGCTTATATGTGCGTTCTTATTAGAAGTTTGCACATCTATACTCCAAAAACAGTCCGACAACCAATTCGTGACACACGCCTCATCTCAAGGCGAACCCTTCGCCTTGGCTCCTACGATAAAAACAAGTTTTGGAGACCAGCATGAACGCATCGCTTACGCCCAACGAAACCACGGTTCAGAAGGTCAAACTGCTGATCAACGGTGAATGGGTCGAATCGCAGTCCACCGAGTGGCACGACATCGTCAACCCGGCGACTCAGCAAGTGCTCGCCAAGGTTCCGTTTGCCACCGCCTCGGAAGTCGACGCGGCCATTGCCGCTGCCCATCGCGCCTTCCAGACCTGGAAGCTGACGCCGATCGGCGCGCGCATGCGCATCATGCTCAAGCTCCAGGCGTTGATTCGCGAGCACTCCAAGCGCATTGCCGTGGTGCTGAGCAACGAGCAGGGCAAAACCATTGCCGACGCTGAAGGCGATATTTTCCGTGGCCTGGAAGTGGTCGAGCATGCCTGTTCCATCGGCACCCTGCAAATGGGTGAATTCGCCGAAAACGTTGCCGGCGGCGTCGACACTTACACCTTGCGCCAGCCAATCGGTGTGTGCGCCGGCATCACGCCGTTCAACTTCCCGGCCATGATTCCGCTGTGGATGTTCCCGATGGCTATCGCCTGCGGCAACACCTTCGTCTTGAAACCTTCGGAACAGGATCCGCTGTCGACCATGTTGTTGGTGGAGTTGGCCATCGAGGCCGGCGTTCCGGCTGGCGTGCTCAACGTGGTGCATGGCGGTAAAGATGTGGTCGATGGTCTGTGCACGCACAAGGACATCAAAGCGGTGTCCTTCGTCGGTTCGACGGCGGTCGGCACTCACGTTTATGACTTGGCCGGCAAGCACGGCAAACGCGTGCAATCGATGATGGGCGCGAAGAACCACGCCGTGGTGCTGGCGGACGCCAATCGCGAACAAGCGCTGAATGCGCTGGTCGGCGCCGGTTTCGGTGCGGCCGGGCAACGTTGCATGGCCACCTCGGTGGTAGTGCTGGTTGGCGCTGCGAAACAATGGTTGCCGGATCTGAAAGCGCTGGCGCAGAAGCTCACGGTCAATGCCGGTAGCGAGCCGGGCACCGATGTCGGGCCGGTGATCTCGAAGAAAGCCAAGGCACGGATTCTCGACCTGATCGAAAGCGGTATCAAGGAGGGCGCCAAGCTCGAAATGGATGGCCGCGACATCAAGGTGCCGGGCTACGAGCAAGGCAACTTTGTCGGCCCGACCCTGTTCTCGGGCGTGACCACCGACATGCAGATTTACACCCAGGAAATCTTCGGCCCGGTGCTGGTGGTGCTGGAAGTCGACACCCTTGATCAGGCGATTGCGCTTGTCAACGCCAACCCGTTCGGCAACGGCACGGGTCTGTTCACCCAGAGCGGCGCAGCGGCGCGTAAATTCCAGACTGAAATCGACGTCGGCCAGGTCGGCATCAATATTCCGATTCCAGTGCCGGTGCCATTCTTCAGCTTCACCGGTTCGCGTGGTTCGAAACTCGGCGACCTCGGCCCGTACGGCAAGCAAGTGGTGCAGTTCTACACACAGACCAAAACGGTCACGGCGCGCTGGTTCGATGACGACAGCGTCAACGACGGCGTGAACACCACCATCAACCTGCGCTGAGGAACGGGCCATGAAAATCGCATTTATCGGTCTGGGCAACATGGGCGCGCCGATGGCGCGTAACCTGATCAAGGCGGGCCATTCGCTGAACCTGGTTGATCTGAACAAAACCGTTTTGGCGGAGTTGGAGCAGCAGGGCGGCACGATTCGTTCATCGGCCCGTGAAGCGGCCGAAGACGCCGAACTGGTGATCACCATGCTCCCGGCCGCCGTGCACGTGCGCAGCGTATGGCTGGGTGAGGACGGCGTGCTCGCCGGCATCGGCAAAGGCGTGCCGGCAGTGGATTGCAGCACCATCGATCCGCAGACGGCTCGCGATGTGGCTGCCGCGGCTGCGAAACAAGGTGTGACCGTGGCCGATGCGCCGGTTTCGGGCGGCACTGGCGGCGCGACCGCTGGGACCCTGACATTTATGGTCGGCGCCACCCCGGAACTGTTCGCCACCCTGCAACCGGTACTGGCGCAGATGGGCCGCAACATCGTGCATTGCGGTGAAGTCGGCACCGGGCAGATTGCCAAGATCTGCAACAACTTGCTGCTGGCGATTTCCATGGTCGGCGTCAGTGAAGCGATGGCCCTGGGCGATGCGCTGGGCATCGACACGTCGGTGTTGGCCGGCATCATCAACAGCTCGACCGGGCGTTGCTGGAGTTCGGAAATATACAACCCGTGGCCGGGCATCGTCGAAACGGCGCCGGCCTCGCGCGGTTATACCGGCGGGTTTGGGGCGGAGTTGATGCTCAAGGATCTCGGGCTGGCGACGGAAGCGGCGCGTCAGGCGCATCAACCCGTGGTGCTCGGCGCCGTGGCGCAGCAGTTGTATCAGGCAATGAGCCTGCGTGGCGAGGGTGGCCAGGACTTCTCGGCGATCATCAACAGCTATCGCAAACCCCAGTAAAAGCGGGTAATTCGCACAAGCAAAAGATCGCAGTCTGCGGCAGCTCCTACACGGGAATGCCGCAGGCTGCGATCTTTTCTATGCATCAGGCAAACACGAAATACTTGCGCACAGTCTCGACCACTTCCCACGTGCCTTTCATCCCTGGCTCAACGACAAAGATATCCCCTGCACGCAGATGGATTGGCGCCATGCCTTCCGGCGTGATCACGCAGTAGCCTTCCTGGAAATGGCAGTACTCCCACTTCACGTATTCCACATACCATTTGCCCGGCGTGCAGATCCAGGTGCCCATGATCTTGCTGCCGTCTTCGCTGGTGTAGGCGTTGAGATTGACGGTGTGCGGATCGCCTTCGAGTTTTTCCCATTTGCAGGCATCGAGTACCGGCAGGGGATGGGTGTCGCGAAGAACGGTAATAGGTGCGGTCATGTGGACTCCGGGCAGTGGATGCAAGAACGAAGTCGCACCCTATAGCGCCCGCCCGCTGGCGAGTTGTCTGTGCTCGACATCGGGGTGTCCAGAAACGCGCAGGCGCCTAAAGCGTCTCCAGCGGACAAGCGGCCCGGGCCTGTTCGATGCCCAGTTCAAACTCCACCAGTTGGGCGTGTTGCCGCGCCAGGGCAGCCATCCGCTCGCTGATCTCCT
>NZ_JAEKEG010000142.1 GCF_016651255.1 Pseudomonas sp. TH10 | reverse complement strand
ATGAAGAAGATCGCCGCGAATACTACCGTATCGAGGACACGATCGCACTGGAAATTCGGCCTTTGTCCGCTGTCGAAGCCGCGGGCCAGGAAGTGTTGCAGGATGCTTCTCCACTGTTCAATTTGCTCAGCGAATTGCACCTGAGCGAATTCGAGTCGCAACACCTGTTGCGCCAGATCAGCGAGCGCGACCGGGCCATCGCCGCGTTCCTGAAATCCCAGAACAAACGTATCGACCTGCTCAGCCAGGTGGTCGCCCTGACCGTGCTGGGCCAAATTGGCGAACCACAGCCGGTGATCATCTCTGAGGGCGGGATCGACTTTCAGCACCCGACACCGATCGCCACCGGCGCACACCTGTCGATCAAGCTGGTGCTGATGCCGCAAGCCCTTGGCCTGCTGCTGCGCGCCCGGGTGACCCATTGCGATCCCAAGGGCGACGGCTACGACATCGGCACCGAGTTCGAACACTTGACCGATGCCCAGCGCCAGTTGCTTGCCCGCTATATCTTGCAGAAGCAGGCCCAGGAACGACGTCTGGCCCGCGAACAGAACGAATCTGGCATTTAAATAAGGAAGCACCGTGACCCTCATCTACGGCCACCGCGGCGCCAAGGGCGAAGCACCGGAAAATACCCTGACCAGCTTTCAGGAATGTCTCAAGCACGGCGTGCGCCGTTGCGAACTGGATCTGCACTTGTCCAAGGACGGTGAGTTGATGGTCATCCACGACCCGACCCTCAAGCGCACCACCGAACGGCGCGGCAAGGTCGTCGAACACACTGCGGCGGATCTGGTGACCTACGACGCACGCAAGGGCGGCCCGGGCTGGATCAAGCCATGCCCGATTCCAACGTTGGAAGAGTTGTTCGAGAAGTGCGATTTCGAGCACTGGCAGCTTGAAGTCAAAAGCGCTTCACGCACCCGCGCGGCAACCACTGTGCTGGCCATTCGGGAAATGGCTCAGCGTCATGGCCTGCTGGACAAGGTCACAATCACCTCGAGTTCGCGGGAAGTATTGAAAGCGGCACTGGATCTGGTGCCGGACGTGTCACGCGGACTGGTAGCCGAATACGCCTGGCTCGACCCGTTGAAGGTCGCCCAGAGTTATGGCTGTGAGATTCTTGCGCTGAACTGGACGCTGTGTACGCCGGAACGCCTGCAGAAGGCGCAGCGTCAGGGGCTGCATGTGTCGGTGTGGACCGTCAACGAGCCTGCACTGATGCGCAGACTCGCTGACTTCGGCGTTGACAGCCTGATTACAGACTTTCCCGGTTTGGCCACTGCCACGCTCGAGAGTTGCTGAAATCGGTCTCCCCGGCCGGCTCAGGCCACCGGCCGGAGCCCGTCAAAAAAGCCGGTTGAGGCCGTCGTACGCCGCTACCCGATAGGCTTCGGCCATGGTCGGGTAGTTGAACGTGGTGTTGACGAAATACTTCAACGTGTTCAATTCGCCCGGCTGGCTCATGATCGCCTGACCGATGTGCACGATCTCCGACGCCTGATAACCAAAGCAGTGAACGCCCAGCACTTCCAGGGTTTCACGATGGAACAGGATCTTCAGCATGCCTTGCGGCTCGCCGGCGATCTGCGCACGCGCCATGCTCTTGAAGAAGGCCTTGCCGACTTCGTACGGCACTTTGGCCTGGGTCAGCTCCTGCTCGTTCTTGCCGATCGAGCTGATCTCCGGAATGGTGTAGATGCCGGTCGGCACGTCATTCACAAAGCGCCAGCTGTGGTTGTCGACGATGCTGCCAGCGGCCGAACGGCCCTGGTCATGAGCGGCACTGGCCAGGCTTGGCCAGCCGATCACGTCACCGGCACCGTAGATGTTCGGTACACAGGTGCGATAAGCCTCATCGACTTCGATCTGGCCACGGCTGTTGACCTTGACGCCGATGTTTTCCAGACCCAGCTGGTCGGTGTTACCGGTACGGCCGTTGCACCAGAGCAAGGCGTCGGCCTTGATTTTCTTGCCGGACTTGAGGTGCAGAATCACGCCGTTGTCGACGCCTTCAACGCGGTCGTAATCTTCGTTGTGGCGCACGGTGATGTTGTTGTTGCTGAAGTGATAGCTCAGCGCCTGGGATATTTCCGAGTCGAGGAAGCTCAGCAACTGACCACGGTTGTCCACCAGCTCAACCAGTACACCCAGGCCACTGAAGATCGAGGCGTACTCGCAGCCGATCACGCCGGCGCCATAAACGATGAGTTTGCGCGGGGTGTGGCCGAGGCTCAGGATGGTGTCGCTATCGTAGATACGCGGGTGGTGGAAATCGATGTCCGCCGGGCGATATGGACGCGAACCGGTGGCAATGATGATGTGCTTGGCCACCAGTTTTTCGACGACACCGTTGGCGCAGACGACTTCGATGGTTTGTTCATCGGCGAAGCTGCCGGTGCCGAAGAACACGTCGACGCGGTTACGGGCGTAGTAGCCGGTACGCGAAGCGACTTGTTTGGAAATGACCTTCTCGGCGCTTTTCAACACGTCCGGGAAGGAGAACCAGCGCGGCTCGCCAATCGCCCGAAACATGGGGTTAGTGTTGAACTGCATGATCTGCCGCACCGAGTGACGCAGTGCCTTGGACGGGATGGTACCGAGGTGGGTGCAGTTGCCGCCGACCTGGCGACGGCTGTCGACCATCGCGACCTTGCGCCCTGCTTTGGCGGCGTTCATTGCCGCGCCTTCTCCCGCCGGGCCGGAACCCAGCACCACCACGTCGTAGTTGTAGACAGCCATGCGTACTCCTCAGAACAGGCCGCGGTGCCAGCGGCACCTGCGGCTAAATCACGCCGAACGGCGGCGCGAAGGAACAATTGGGGGTCAATCAAGAACCCGGACACAGTCTATAGAAGCGTCAACGCCGCGCACATTAACCCTTGGTCGCGTCGTAGGCTACTTTTGCCTGCACTACAACGCCAGCTTTCGTATTGCCCTCAGTCAGTTTTTGCGCCACTGAGCCGCTCGAAAGCCTTGCTGGTGCGGATGACGAAACCTGTATCGGCACGAATGACAAAGAATGCACCTATGTCATGTTTTTCGGCATAGTCCCACGCCTTTTCGGGACCAAGAATAAGCAACAGCGTCGATAGTCCATCGGCCATCAACGCTGAAGGATGAATCACCGTGACTGACGCCAGGTTGTGTAGGACTGGTGCACCGCTACGCGCATCGAACGTGTGGGAATAGCGCTGACCATCCTGCAGGAAATAGTTGCGATAGTCGCCAGAGGTGGAAACACCATAGCCGTCGACATTGATGATGCGCTCGGCGACCTGCTGATCGTCACGCGGTTCTTCCAGAGCGATTCGCCAGGGTGAGCCATCGAGCTTTTTGCCCTTGGCCTTGAGTTCGCCGGTGGCTTCGGCGAGGTAATCGTCGATACCCATGGCGTCGAGCCGGGCCGCGATGGTGTCGACGGCATAACCTGCGGCGATGCTGTTGAAATCGACTTCGACAGCTGCGTCCTTGCACAACTGCTCACCATTGATGTGCAGATGCCGATACCCAACCCGCTGACGCACCTGGGTCAGTGCTTCGGCGTTCGGGACGACTTCCTGGCGCGATTGCGGACCAAATCCCCAGAGGTTGAGCAGCGGCTCGACCGTCAGGTCGTAGGCGCCTTCGCTCTGCTGTGACAGCTGCTGGCCGACCCGGACGAGTTCGAGGACGGGCGCGGGCATGTTCTGACAGTGGTCGGCAGGCAGATGGTTGAAGCGCTCGATGTCGGAGTCGCTGCGGTAGGTCGACATTTGCCGGTCGATCCGGTCGAGGATTGTTTCCACCTGCGCCTGCACCTCAGCGGGTGCGGGCAGGCCGGCGCGGTGCACATACTTGATTGAATAGGAGCTGCCCATGGTGGGCCCCCGAAGCTTTCCATGGAGTCACCGTTGCCGCAGCCGGACACAACCACGGCCAGCACCACAAGCCCACCCCACCGTCCAGTTAACAAATCTTCATCTCCCCGCAAAACCGCGCCGGCCATTATGGACCTCAGAGCGCAGAGGAGCGAGGGCTGCCGGCGCCCGTCAGGCAAACGCAAAACCTGTGGGAGCGAGCCTGCTCGCGACCGTGGTGCGTCAGCCAACAGCCATGCTGATTGACCCCACGCCATCGCGAGCAGGCCCGCGCGTACAGGTGCCGTGTTTTCAAACAAGATTTACCAGCGTGAGTACCTACACATGTCTACCCCCACGAGCAAAGGCAAAGCGATCTTTCGCGTTGTCAGCGGCAACTTCCTCGAAATGTTCGACTTCATGGTCTACGGCTTCTACGCCACCGCCATCGCCAAAACCTTCTTCCCCGCCGACAGCGCCTTCGCTTCGCTGATGCTCTCGCTGGCCACTTTTGGTGCCGGCTTCCTGATGCGTCCGCTGGGGGCGATTTTCCTTGGTGCCTACATTGACCGTCATGGTCGCCGCAAGGGCCTGATCATTACGTTGGCGCTGATGGCCGCCGGTACGGTGCTGATCGCCTGCGTTCCCGGCTACGCCACACTCGGCGTTGCCGCGCCACTGATCGTGCTGTTTGGCCGATTGTTGCAAGGCTTCTCGGCGGGCGTCGAACTGGGCGGTGTCTCGGTGTATCTGGCGGAAATCGCCACGCCGGGCCGCAAGGGCTTTTTCGTCAGTTGGCAGTCCGCCAGTCAACAGGCGGCCGTGGTCTTCGCCGGCCTGCTCGGCGTCGGCCTCAACCACTGGCTGAGCCCGGAACAAATGGGCGATTGGGGCTGGCGCGTGCCGTTCCTGATCGGCTGCATGATTGTGCCGGTGATCTTCGTGATTCGTCGTTCACTGGAAGAAACGCCGGAGTTCCAGGCGCGTAAACACCGCCCTACCCTGCGCGAAATCGTCCGCTCGATCGGCCAGAACTTTGGCATCGTCATCGCCGGCATGGCCCTGGTGGTCATGACCACTGTGTCGTTCTACCTGATCACCGCCTACACGCCGACCTTCGGCAAGGCCGAACTGCACTTGTCCGACCTGGATGCCTTGCTGGTGACGGTGTGCATCGGCTTGTCGAACTTCTTCTGGTTACCGGTGATGGGCGCATTTTCCGACAAGGTCGGGCGCAAACCCCTGCTGCTGGCGGCGACGCTTCTGGCGATTCTTACCGCCTACCCTGCCCTGTCCTGGCTGGTGGCCAATCCGAGCTTCAGTCACTTGCTGATCGTCGAGTTGTGGCTGTCGTTCCTGTACGGCTCGTACAACGGTGCCATGGTCGTGGCGCTGACCGAGATCATGCCGGTGGAAGTGCGCACCACCGGTTTTTCCCTGGCCTACAGCCTGGCGACCGCAACCTTCGGCGGGTTTACTCCGGCAGCCTGTACCTATCTGATTCATGTGCTGGATAACAAGGCCGCACCGGGGATCTGGCTGACGGGCGCAGCGGTACTGGGGCTGATTGCGACCCTGGTGTTGTTCCGCGGCAATCGCCATGAATTGCGCACGGCGCAGGCGTCTGTGGTCGGCGGCGCCTGATCGATCGACATCGCGGGCAAGTCGAATCGTCGCACCGCCGGCTCCCACAGTGATCTGCGCCGAACACAAATGCTGCAGACACCACCAATACCTTGTGGGAGCGGCGGTGCGACGATTCGACTTGCCCGCGATGGGGCCAGCAGCATCACTGCATCATCACCGCCCAGCCACCTTCAAAGAGCCACCCCAGCCCCCACCCAACGCCTTGTACAAGGTCACCTGGTTAATCTCCCGGGCCAACTCCAGCTGGGCCCACTTCTGCTGCGCGTCAAACAGCGAACGCTGTGCATCCATGGTTGAAAAATAGCTGTCCAGCCCAGCCTCGAAGCGCAGGCGGGACTGGCGGTAAGCCTCCTGATAATCCCCCACCAGTTTCTTCTGGAACTGCACTTGGGTGAGCATCTCCTGACGCGCATTCAAGGCATCGGCCGCTTCCCGAAAAGCGTTCTGCACCGTGGCCTCGTACGCCGCCGTTTGCCCGTCAAACCGCGCATGGCTGGCGTCCACTTGTGCACGACGGGCACCACCATCGATCAATGGCAACGACCCCGCCAGCGCCACGGTCCAGAACTCCGCCGGGCCGGTGAGCAGGCGCGAGAAGTCCCCGGTCAGGCTGCCCAGGGCCGAGGTCAGGGAAAAGGTCGGGAAGTACGCGCTACGGGCGGCACCAATGTCGGCATTGGCAGCGCGCAGCTGGGCTTCGGCCGACATGATGTCGGGGCGCCGTTCGACCAATGACGCCGGCAAACCGGCCGGCACGTCCAGCGTCGCCAACTGCTCGCCGAGCACACCCGTGGGCAGCAAACCCAGCGGCACCGGCTGCCCCACCAGCACCCGCAGGGCATTGCTGTTCTGCGCCACTTGCATCCGGTAAGTGTTGACCTGCACCGCCGCCGTATTGGTCTGCGCATCGGCCTGGTGCACGTCGATCCGGGCGCTGGAACCCAGGTTGAAACTCTTGCGCAGCAACTGCCCGTAGCGGTCCTGGGACTGATAGGTATTCTGCGCCAGGTCAAGCAGGTGCTGATTGGCCTTGAGCGTCAACCAGGTACTGGCCACTTCGCCGATCAGCGCCAGGCGTGCGGCCTGGTAATCGCCCTCAGACGCTTCGAACCGGGCCCCGGCGGCATTGCGCTGGCTGCGAATGCGACCGAACAGGTTCAGCTCGTAGGACGTGAAACCACCGGTGGCCTGGAAGGTGTTGGCAATACTGCCGGCACTGTCGCCGCCATTGGGAGTGCGCACCAGCGGCGGCAACTTGCTGCGTCCGGCGTAGGTGTCGATGCCGATGGTCGGGAACAGCCCGGACTGCGCACTGGCATAACCCGCCCGCGCCTCTTCGACACTGGCCGCGAACTGGCGCAGGCTGCGGTTGTTGGCCAGCGCCAGGTCGATCAGCTGGCGCAGGCGGTCATCGACCACAAAGCCGCGCCAATCCTTGTCGAACGCCTGTTTGCCCGCGCAGCATTCGCCGGCCGTGTTGGCCGGCCATTGCTGGTCGATCGGTGCATCGGGTTTCTCGTAGGTCGGCTCCAGCGAACAACCACCCAGCAGAAGCAATGACATAAAGTATGAGGTCGATAAGCAACTGTTCATGGCGCGCACCTAAAATCGTTGGCCGAGCAGAGCTCGCAAGGGTGAAAGCAGCAAAGACCAAAGGCCTGACCGACTGACGCTGACATGCGGCAACGGCTGTCTACGCGAACGCACACTGACCGGTCGCCAGCGACGCAGCGGGGTGTAGGACGACGCCCTGGCCGGCGCAGGCAAACGCGGCGCCGCTGATTTTTCACCTAGCAATGCACGCCGTAACAAGGTGCCGAACGCCAGCCCCGGCTCCGCCTTGCTGACGACATTGATCGTTGCATCGCTGAACAACCGCGCAATCAACCGTCGCCGCAGCGCTTCATCAAGCTCGGCAAACCTCAGGCCCAGTTGATTGTCTCCGTGGTTGCGCATCACCTCGACATCCAGCCAACCCAGTTTGTCGACCCACATCTGCCCGCACAGCCCCGGCTTGATCGACGAGGCGAACGCGCACTCGAACGACGCGCCGCTGAGGGAGATATCCACCAGGCGCCCGGCGAGCACCTTGCCGCCAAACCGAAACCCCGTGGGCTTGTTGAACGGAAAACGCTCTTCACCGTGCAAGCGCGGGCGATCCACACAGGCGACCAGCGTTGCCAGGTTGTAGACCAGCGCGACCACCGTCCAGCACAGGTTGAACAGCATGTTGCCGTCGAACGAGGCGGCAGTGCTGATCGCGATATAGGCGCCAATCTGCGAGAACAGCGTCAAGGCAAAAAGAACCCGAACAGCTTCCAGTGCACCATGGTTTTGGTGCGATCCAGGCCTTTGGCGGTCACTTTGAACGGCCGCCCGAACGGCCGGATCATCGCGCTGGCGATGGTGGCGGTCACGGCCAGGGAAGCAACGATCTGCGTGACCTCAGTGAAAATCGGCAAGGTGCGCCGGTCCGTGACCCAGGTGCCGTAGCCCCAGAATGCGATCAGCGCCGGCATGCCAAACGCGAGAAAGTCCATCGGTGTGGCGTAGAAACCGGCAATTCCGAAGTACCAGTACAGCACCGGCGACACCAGCATCATCAGGATGAAGGGCTTGGAAAACCAGTGCATCAGCCCATGGATGTAGTGCAGGCGGTCGTTGAGCGTATAACCGCTGCCGCGCAACGGTCCATCCTTGAGCAACGCCACCTGAATGGTGCCCAGGCACCAGCGCCCGCGCTGGTTGATGTACTCGGTCAGGCCTTCGGCCGACAAGCCGATCGACAGGCGCTCGTTCAACCAGCGGGTGACGTAACCTTTCTGCAGCAGCCGGTAGGTGGTGTAGATGTCTTCGCAGACCGAGCCTGTAGGAAAACCACCCATCTCGTTGATCAAATCGCGCCGCACCACGAAGGACGTACCGACGCAAAATGCCGCATCCCAGCCATCCTTCGCCGGCTGAAACACGTCGAAGAACACCCTTTGCTCATCGACCCAGCACGCCGAAGTGCCCAGGTTGTGCTGGATCGGGTCGGGGTTGTAGTAGAACTGCGGAGTCTGCACCAGGCCGACTTTCGGGTCTTCGAACAAGCCCAGGGTGCGCAACAGGATCGGCTGCTGCGGCGCAAAATCGGCATCCAGCACCAGTATGTACGGCGCGTTGCTGCCGGCCGCCGACTGGCGCAAGCCATTGTTCAGGTTGCCGGCCTTGGCGTGGGCGTTATCAGGGCGGCGCGCGTACTGCACGCCGACCTCGGCACAGTAATCGCGCAGCCAGTCCCGGCGGGTGTCGTCGAGCACCCAGATGGTGAAATTCGGGTAGTCGATGGCCTGGGCGGCAATAATGGTTTTTTCCAGGATTTCCAGGCCTTCGTTGTACGTGGCGATGAAGATATCGACCGCTGGCGCACTCACGCCCAGGGCGCGCAAGCGTCGCTCGCCCGCGTCCGCAGCCTTGCTGTGATCCGAGCGACAGAGCATGACGACGATGGAAAACAGCGTGTAACCGATCGCCAGCATTTCGAAGAACAAAAAGGTGTAGGCCCAGACCGTGGCAAACCCGGAATGGCCGTCCGGCAAGGTGTCGCGAATCCGCCAGGCCGCGTAGTTGAGCAACAGCAACGCGGTCACGGCGCCGAATCCGGCGCGCGCAGCCCATTGGTCCCGATGAGTCAGGCAGGTGAACAGAATCACCAGCGCCAGGGTCCAGAAGTTGATTTGCATCAGTTGCAACGAGTCCAGTGCCTGCATGTCAGTCAGCCTCTAGCGAACCGGTAAAGGGATTGACGCCGGTGGCCGCAATCGCCGCCCACGCCGTGGCGCCCAGGTGGAGGCAGGTGGTAATAGAAAAATCGTTGGTCACCGAGTCCGGGCCTATGGCCAGCCCGGTACTGATGCGCGGTGCCGGGGTCGCGTACAGCCAGCCATTGCCGGCTTCCTGGGCCAGCAACACACTCCACAGCGGCTTCGCTTTGTCACTCAGGCCGTTTAGCTGTGCGACCGCAGCGGCTTGCGCGGTGCCTTCGGTCCACAAACCATCGGGGTCGCGATTGAAGCCGTAGCCGTCACCGGACCGGTGCGCGCGATCGACAAAAGCGAACACCCGACGCCAATCCCCGGGCGGGTCGTGCAAGGCAATCAACGGCCAGATTTGCGCGTCCAGCCCGGAGCGCACTCGGTCCGAGGTCTGGCCATCCGCCCCGGTGCCGATCAGAAAGCGCCCTTCCGTGGCGTCCCACTGGCTGGCGACAAACTGCCGGGCGATCTGCGCCTGCCGCGCTGTGCCTTGATCCGGAGCCAGCGCATTGAGCGCCGCCCACGCAGCCGCCAGGTCGACGTTATGCTCGGTGGACTTCCAGTTCTGCTGGATCTGCTGATTGAAGTATCCGTAGTAGCCCCCACTGAAGCCCGCCGGTGCCTGGGCGTCGTAGGTCTTGTCCTGCGACCAGCGCAGGACTTTTCTTGCCGCGTCCAGGTAAGCGCCCTCGCCGCTTTGGCGAAAAGCCTCAAGCAACGCCAGCGCCGCCCAGGCCTGGTTACCGGTCGCGCTGCTGACTTGATAGGCGTCCTGGTTCCAGGCGTTGCGTTCGGTGCTCCAGTAGCCGGGCAGCTTCATCGGCGGCGCACCCACGGGGCCAGCAGCGTAGGCGTTGCGCAAACGGCCATCGTGATATTCGGGATCGTGGTTGGTTGCAAAGACCAGAGCATCGGCGATGCGTCGCGCCGACCCGGCCTTGCCACAGGCGAACAAGGCAATGCTCGCCAGGGCGTTGTCGTAAGTGAACGCCACCCCGCGCAACGCCAGGATCGGCGCCGGCTCACCATTCAGCGCCGGGTAACTGGCCACCAGCACCGGGCCCGCCGGCTGCGTGGCCACCGCGCGATCGAGCGCGGCGCAGGTCATTGTCGCCAGTTGTGGCCTGGCGGCCGCCGCCAATGAGGACGCGCCAGTGCCCATGAGTATCACGCTGACCACCCCGCGCAAGAGGCCGTTCATGGTCGCGACACCTCGGCACTGGCCCATAGCCCGGGGTTGCAGGTCATGGCGCGCTGGCTATCGGTGAGGTCGGCGGCAAAGGTGCCGACCACATACACCGAGTTCTGCTCGGCGTAGGGGAACGGCACGCTGTAGGAGTTGGCGCGAATGTCCGAAGGGCTGGATAACAACTGCACCACGCTGGCCTTGAGCGGCTCGGCAAGGCCGCGGATTTTCACGGTCAACACACTGTCACGATCGATCTTGCTGGCCATGCGCTCCGGGAATACCGCAATCACATAGCTCTGCCCGCAATCGGTGGCGCGCAGCAAGGTCGAACCGGCCTGCACCAGCGTGCCCTGGGGCGCCAGCAGTTCCTGGACAGTACCCGGCGAATAGGCCACGACATCGTACCCGGCCATCAGCTTGACCCGGTTCTGCTCGGCATCGATCAAACGGTTGAGGTTGTCGAGCTCCTGTTGATAGGTCGCCCGATTGCGTGCCTGATTTTCCAGGCTGAGCTTGAGCGTGGTCATCTGCGCCGTCAGGTCGAACATGCGCAGTTGATCCGGGTCGAGGTACACCTGCTTGTTGGCCGCACTGACGTCGCCGTCGTTGATCCGCAACTGCGAGCGAACCGACTCGGCCGCACCTTGCAAGGACGCCAGCTGCGCTTTCGACGAGGCCACCACCGCGCCACTCACCGCCCCCTGCACGAACAACTCCAGGTTGCGCTCGACCGTTTCCTGGGCGTCCATCAAACGCGCACTGGCGGCACTGTTTTCGGCCCGCAGCGCCCTTTGAGTAAAGAGTTGCCGGGTATGAAAAGCGGTCTGGTACTGCTGACTGGTTTTTTCCAGTGCCTCGTAATACTGCTGATCATGTTCGGCCTGGCTGGCCGAGGAAGATATCTGCTGTTCCAGGGTGAGCCGGCGCGTTTGCAGGGTCAGCAAGGTTTCCTGATTCGCCCGGGGATTTTCCACCACGGCGATTTTCTGGCCCTGGACAAAGGTCGCACCGGGTTTGACGTCCAACGCACTGACCACACCATCAATGGGCGTAGTGAGCAGTATCACCGGCGCATTCAAAATCGCCCGGGTGGCAGAGGCCGACACCAGGGGCATCAGCAGTGTCGACATCAGTAACCAGACGACAAAACCCAGGACTCCCAACCCCACCAGGCGCGGTAACAGCGACAACAACTTCGATCGTTCTTCCGCCATGTTCGACTCTCCCGATAGACCAACCGCGTAAAAGCCAGGCAATAACATGCCTTGACCGCAAAACACTTTCGGCAGGGTGAGCAATACGAAACAGGGCGCTGCACGGCAACTAAGCCGGAACAGTTTTAATTAGATTTATAGTGATGTGAGCAGGAATGAGATTCCTGTCTTTTTGGAGAGTTGTAACCGGACACAGAAGCAATAAACCCGACGAAGCCCAAGGCAGAGCGGGCCGTCACAGGCGACACTAGTTTCAGTAAGTGACAGTGTCAAGTATTTGGACGGAACAATTAAATGGCGCCAATTCGCCAACGTATTTTAAGTTGGATCCATTAAACCCACCCGCACCTCAAATAATCGGCAACTGCTTATTTTTGCTGGAAGTTTATGCCTGTAACTTTCGAGGCAACAACATGGAGAGCGCTTAACTCCCGGGAAAAAAGTCTAAAAAGTTATAAGCAAGATACAAACAAAAACGCCCCGACCAAAGTCGGGGCGTTTTCATTTGCAGCTAAGGCTTAGCGCGGGAATGCTGGCGGGTTAACCCCGGCCATGTCTTCCATCACGCGGATAACCTGGCAGCTGTAGCCGAACTCGTTGTCGTACCAGACGTACAGAACAACGCGGTTGTCCTGAACGATGGTCGCTTCAGCGTCGACCACACCGGCGTGGCGCGAGCCAACGAAGTCGGTGGAGACCACTTCCTGCGAATTGACGAAGTCGATTTGCTTGTGCAGATCGGAGTGCATGGCCATCTGGCGCAGGTACTCGTTCATCTCTTCACGGGTGGCGGCTTTCTCAAGGTTGAGGTTGAGAATGGCCATCGACACGTTTGGCGTCGGAACGCGGATCGCGTTACCGGTCAGCTTGCCGGCCAGCTCAGGCAGGGCCTTGGCAGCAGCGGTAGCAGCACCGGTCTCGGTGATAACCATGTTCAGCGCGGCGCTACGGCCACGGCGATCGCCCTTGTGGAAGTTGTCGATCAGGTTCTGGTCGTTGGTGTACGAGTGAACGGTCTCGACGTGACCGTTGATGATGCCGAACTTGTCATTCACAGCTTTCAGCACCGGCACGATGGCGTTGGTGGTGCAGGAAGCGGCGGAGACGATCTTGTCATCAGCGGTGATTTCACCGTGGTTGATACCGTGAACGATGTTCTTCAGCTTGCCTTTGCCAGGTGCAGTCAGAACAACGCGGTCGATACCCGGGCACTGCAAGTGCTGACCGAGGCCATCAGCGTCACGCCATACACCGGTGTTGTCCACCAGCAGCGCGTCTTTGATGCCGTACTGGGTGTAGTCCACCTCAGTCGGGTTTTTCGCGTAGATAACCTGGATCAGGTTGCCGTTGGCGGTAATGGTGTTGTTGGC
>NZ_JAEKEG010000141.1 GCF_016651255.1 Pseudomonas sp. TH10 | reverse complement strand
CCGCGTTTTTCCATTTCTTTAACCAGGCTGGCTTCAGAGTAACGCGCCGGCGGCTTGGTGAAGTGCTGCGTTGGATCAAGCTTGATCAGCTTCATCACGTCGCCCTGCGCCATATCAGGCAGAACGTCGTCGTCGCCAGGCTTGGCAATTTGCGGCATGACGCGGGTGTAACCGTCGAACTTGAGGATGCGGCCCTTGGCGCGCAGCTCGAAGTCGCCAGCACCTACGCTGACCGTCGTCGACAAGTATTGCGCCGGCAGCATCTGGCAAGCGAGGAATTGGCGCCAGATCAGCTCGTAAAGACGCTCGGCATCACGTTCCATGCCCGCCAGCTTGCTCGGAATGGTGTTGGCGTCGGACGGACGAATCGCTTCGTGAGCCTCTTGTGCGCCTTCTTTGCTGCTGTACACGTTTGGCGTTTCCGGCAGGTACTTCTTGCCGAACTCGTCTTCGATATAAGCACGCGCCATCGTCACGGCATCGGCCGAGAGGTTGGTCGAGTCAGTACGCATATAAGTGATGTAGCCGGCTTCATACAGACGCTGGGCCATCATCATGGTTTTCTTCACGCCGAAGCCCAGGCGGTTACTCGCGGCCTGTTGCAGAGTGGACGTGATGAAGGGCGCAGACGGCTTGCTGCTGGTTGGCTTGTCTTCGCGCTTGACGATGCTGTAGCTGGAAGATTTGAGCTTCTCCAGCGCGGCCATGGCCTGGGCTTCGTTGAGCGGTTTAAAGGCCTCGCCCTTTTCGCGAGCCACTTCGAAACGTACGGTGGCGCCCTTTGGCGGTGCCGAGGTCGGCGTGGATTTCCCAGTATTCTTCAGGGTTGAACGCACGAATTTCGCGCTCACGCTCGACCACCAGCTTAACGGCAACCGATTGCACACGACCGGCAGACAGGCCACGGGCGATCTTCGCCCACAGCAGCGGCGAAACCATGTAACCCACAACGCGGTCGAGGAAGCGACGCGCCTGCTGAGCGTTGACACGATCGATGTCCAGTTCGCCCGGCTGGGAGAACGCTTCCTGAATCGCCTTCTTGGTGATTTCGTTAAACACCACGCGCTTGTAGCGGCTGTCATCACCACCGATGGCTTCGCGCAGGTGCCAGGCAATGGCTTCCCCCTCGCGATCCAAGTCGGTTGCGAGATAGATGGTGTCAGCATCTTTGGCGAGCCGGCGCAGCTCTTCGATGACTTTCTCTTTGCCCGGGAGGATCTCGTACTTGGCTTTCCAGCCATGATCGGGATCGACACCCATACGCGAGACGAGCTGCTTGCGCGCTTTCTCTTTCGGCGAGAGCACCGGACCTTCGCCCGCAGCAGCCTTGCCGCGCTTGGCGGCTGGCTCTTTGCTGGCGCTAGCCGAACCGCTGGTGGGCAGGTCTCGGATATGGCCGATACTCGACTTCACCACGTATTGGTTACCCAGATACTTGTTGATGGTCTTGGCCTTAGCCGGGGATTCCACAATGACCAGCGATTTGCCCATGGATCAGAAAATTCCTGAATTCTAGAAGTGAAAGGCGGTTGGCGCCTGACGCGGCACCGCTATATATAGTTGATACAAGGTGAGGTCAAGCACAGGGTTCTGTGCGCACTCGCCTTATGGCTTGGAAAAAAGGCTCGGTTCGGCTTGCACCAAAGCAAAGCGCGGCACCTGCTCGCCGTCAACCTCGACCGACTCGAGAAACATACTCAGAGGACGCACCCAAAAGCCGTAATCGCCATACAGGGCTTGGTAAAAGACCACTTCTTCTTCAGTCTCGGAATGCCGCGCAACATTGAATACACGGTACTGCGGACCTTTGTAATGTTGGTAGAGCCCAGGTAGTAACGGCATGGTTTGGCCCTCGCACAAATCTTTTCAAAATAAAAATAAAAAAAATTTCAGAAAAACAAAAACCGGGGCACTTGGCCCCGGCTTCCATCAACGTAACGCTTAAACGCGTTCGAAGACGGTGGAGATGCCTTGGCCGAGACCAATGCACATGGTAGCCACCCCGAAGGTGCCGCTATTCTGCTTCATCACGTTCAGCAAGGTGCCGGAAATACGGGCACCGGAGCAACCGAACGGGTGACCCAGGGCGATCGCGCCGCCATGCAGGTTAACCTTCTCGTTCATCTTGTCGAGCACTTTCAGATCTTTCAGCACTGGCAGAGCCTGCGCGGCGAAAGCTTCGTTGAGCTCGAAGAAGTCGATATCGTTGATGCCAAGACCCGCACGTTTCAGGGCTTTTTGTGTTGCCGGAACTGGACCATAGCCCATGATTGCCGGATCCACACCCGCCACTGCCATCGAACGGATCACCGCCATCGGCTGGATACCCAGATCCTGCGCACGCTGCGCCGACATCACGATCATGCACGAAGCACCATCGGTGATCTGCGACGAAGTACCAGCAGTCACGGTGCCGCCCTTTGGATTAAAGGCAGGCTTGAGGGCCGCCAGACTTTCCAGGGTGGTTTCCGGACGAATGGTTTCGTCGTAGTCGAACAGTTTCAGGAAACCGTTCTCGTCATAGCCCTGCATCGGGATGATTTCGTCTTTGAACTTGCCTTCCACAGTGGCCTTGTGGGCCAACTGGTGGGAGCGCACGCCGAAAGCGTCCTGCTGTTCGCGAGTGATGCCGTGCATCTTGCCGAGCATTTCAGCGGTCAGGCCCATCATGCCCGAGGCCTTCGCGGCGTACAGCGACATGTGCGGGTTCGGATCGACACCGTGCATCATGCTCACGTGACCCATATGCTCGACGCCGCCAACGACGAAGACGTCACCGTTACCGGTCATGATTGCTTGTGCAGCAGTGTGCAAAGCGCTCATCGACGAGCCGCACAGACGGCTGACAGTCTGGCCGGCCGAGGTGTGCGGGATCTGGGTCATCAGCGACGCCATGCGCGCGATGTTCCAGCCCTGCTCCAGGGTCTGGTTGACGCAGCCCCAGATCACGTCCTCGACTTCAGCAGGATCGACCTTGGCGTTGCGTTCCAGCAATTTGCTGATCAGGTGCGCCGACATATCTTCGGCGCGGGTGTTGCGGTGCATGCCGCCCTTGGAGCGGCCCATCGGAGTACGACCGAAGTCGACAATCACGACGTCTCTTGGATTCAAGCTCATAAAATTTCACTCTCGCTCAAAAGTTGGGACGCTTAACCGAAGAACCGTTGGCCGGTTTTGGCCATTTCACGCAGCTTCGCGGTCGGGTGGTACAGCGCGCCCAAATCAGCGTACTGGTCAGCCAGGGCAACGAACTCGGCAACACCGATCGAATCGATGTAGCGCAGCGCACCGCCACGGAATGGAGGGAAACCAATGCCGTAGACCAGACCCATGTCGGCTTCGGCGGCAGTTTCAACGATGCCGTCTTCCAGGCAACGCACGGTTTCCAGGCACAGCGGGATCATCATCCAGTTGATGATGTCTTCGTCAGTGACTTCGCGCTGCTCGTAAACGATCGGCTTGAGCACTTCCAGCACCGATGGATCGGCGACTTTCTTCTGCTTGCCTTTCTTGTCGGCCTCGTAAGCGTAGAAACCCTTGCCGTTTTTCTGGCCCAGGCGCTTGGCTTCGTACAGCACGTCGATGGCCGAACGACGGTCATCCTTCATGCGGTCCGGGAAACCTTCAGCCATCACGTCACGACCGTGGTGACCGGTGTCGATGCCGACCACGTCCATCAGGTAGGCAGGGCCCATTGGCCAGCCGAATTTTTCCATGACCTTGTCGATACGGACGAAGTCCACACCGGCGCTGACCAGCTTGGCGAAACCGCCGAAATACGGGAACAGAACGCGGTTGACCAGGAAGCCCGGGCAGTCATTGACGACGATCGGGTTCTTGCCCATTTTCTTGGCGTAGGCAACGGTGGTGGCAACTGCCAGCTCGCTGGACTTCTCGCCACGAATCACTTCCACCAGAGGCATCATGTGCACCGGGTTGAAGAAGTGCATGCCGACGAAGTTTTCCGGACGCTTGAGGGCTTTGGCCAGCAAGCTGATGGAAATGGTCGAGGTGTTGGATGCGAGGATGGTGTCCTCTTTGACCTGGCCTTCAACTTCAGCCAATACGGCTTGCTTGACCTTCGGGTTTTCGACCACAGCTTCGACAACCAGATCGACGTGACCGAAGTCGCCGTAGGACAGGGTCGGACGAATGGCGTTGAGCACTTCAGCCATTTTCGCAGCGGTCATACGACCTTTATCAACGCGGCCAACCAGCAGTTTGGCGGCTTCGGCCAGACCCTGCTCGATACCGTGCTCGTTGATGTCCTTCATCAGGATCGGCGTCCCTTTGGAGGCCGACTGATAAGCGATACCGCCGCCCATGATGCCGGCGCCGAGTACGGCAGCCTGCTTCACGTCTTTGGCGATTTCGTCGTAGGCCTTGGCCTTTTTCTTCAGTTCCTGATCGTTCAGGAACAGACCGATCAAGCTCTGCGCAGCAGAAGTCTTGGCCAGTTTGACGAAACCGGCAGCTTCGACTTCCAGCGCCTTGTCACGACCGAAGTTCGCGGCTTTCTGGATCGTCTTGATCGCTTCAACCGGCGCCGGATAGTTCGGGCCAGCCTGACCGGCCACGAAACCTTTGGCGGTTTCGAAAGCCATCATTTGTTCAATGGCGTTCAGCTTGAGTTTTTCAAGCTTCGGCTGACGCTTGGCCTTGTAGTCAAACTCGCCGGAGATGGCGCGCTTGATCAGTTCAAGGGCAGCTTCCTGAAGCTTCTCCGGAGAAACCACGGCGTCGACGGCGCTGACTTTCAGAGCGTCTTCAGGGCGGTTTTCCTTACCGGAGGCAATCCACTCGATGGCGTTGTCGACACCGATCAGGCGCGGCAGACGCACAGTACCGCCGAAGCCTGGGTAGATGCCCAGTTTAACTTCCGGCAGACCGATCTTGGCCTTGGTCGACATGACGCGATAGTCAGCCGCCAGGCACATTTCCAGACCGCCGCCCAGAGCGATGCCATTGATCGCGGCAACAGTCGGAACGTTGAGGTCTTCGAAATCGCTGAATATCTTGTTGGCTTCGAGGTTGCCTGCAACAAGCTCTGCATCGGGCAGCTTGAAGTTCTCGACGAATTCGGTGATGTCGGCGCCGACGATGAAAACGTCCTTGCCGCTGCTGACGATCACACCCTTGATCGAAGCATCTGCCTTGATGGCGTCTACCGCCTGACGCAGTTCGTTCAGGGTTAGACGGTTGAACTTGTTGACGGACTCACCCTTGAGGTCGAATTTCAATTCGACGATGCCACTTTCAAGAGCTTTAACCGTGATGGCTTTACCTTCGTAAATCATCAACTGATCTCCACGATATGGAAGCTGAACAGTACACGTCGGACGCAGGCGAATGGCTTGGCAGGACGTTTTTTCGTCGATGCTAACGCCAATCCACCCGGCACACCCGCCAACGCGATAGTCGGGATTCTGTAGGAGCGGTCAGTAAGACAAACGCTCAATTCATACGCCCGTTTGATTTGGGTACGTCACCTTCACGGAATTTCCGACAATTGTCAATCGCCCAAAATACGGGTGCAAATGCGACTTTGCGGTCATTTCCGTTACGCGAAGATCTTCAACACGCGGGTGCATGTGTGGCCATTCATAGAATCAATAGTTAGAAAAGTCGCCCTAATTCGCGGCAGCTTCCGTTTAAGAGGCTACGCTGGCGGGGACCTGGAGGAAAATTTATCAACGCTTAGACGAATGCCAAGCGTAAGATCAGCCCACACCGTTTTCCGGCCTGCCTGGCCAACCCGGCCCGATGTTGATGTCGGGCTTTTTATTGTCTCGGGAAATGTGGATGGCACCGGTGGATGTCACACCGCGGGTGCCACCGTTTTCATGCCAGCGCTTTCAGCGTGGCGTCGATATCCTGCAAAACCGTGGCTTCGCCCTTCTCGCCCCAATACAAGGCGATCATTTGCTTATCCGCCTCGACCTTGAAGACGTTGTCCGGCAATTTTTCGAAATGATTGAGCAGCGCACGGTCTTCGCAGACTTCCTGCCATTGATTGACCCACACGCCCGGCGATTTCTGCCACCAGGTCCAACATGCCGGTTGCTTGCCACGACGTGGCCGATGGTACTGCGCGCATGGGTTCGGCGGCTCTTGAGAGAGCCAATGCGGCCATTCCTGGGGCGCCAGTTGCATGGCCAGGCCAATACGCCGTGCCTCCATGCGCAGGGCGATGCGACCGCTTTGCGCACGCGATGGACGCAACCAAGCCAGCGGACTTAAAACCACCAACAGGATTGACACCACCAACCAGACCGTCATATCTCTACTCCCAATTCTTGGTGAGCGCATTGTGTCACTTTGGAACCAATGCGCTTGAAACCAGCCATACTTAACAATATTGAAACCTCAGGAGGAGCACCTCATGCCCTACCACCACATCCTGGTCGCTGTAGATCTGACTGAAGAGTGCGACCCTGTTATCCACCGCGCCCGCGAGCTCTCGGTGAGCAACGGTGCCAAGCTGTCCCTGGTGCATATCGTCGAGCCGATGGCCATGGCGTTCGGCGGCGACGTGCCGATGGATCTGTCACAACTGCAACAACAGCAGTTTGACCAGGCCCGCGAGCGACTTGACCGGTTGATCATCAAGTACCCGGAGCTGTCCAAGGAATTCAGCCACCTGACCTACGGCCAACCGCGCCAGGAAATCCATCACCTGGCCAAGGAGCAAAGGCTGCGACATGATCGTGGTGGGCAGTCATGGCCGCCATGGCCTGGCATTGCTGCTGGGCTCCACGGCCAATGACGTGCTGCACGGCGCGCCGTGTGACGTGCTGGCGGTGCGTCTGCAAAACAAAAGCTGACAACACAATCCCCGTAGGAGCTGCCGAAGGCTGCGATCTTTTGATCTTGATTTTGATTTTTTAAAGCAAGATCAAAAGATCGCAGCCTTCGGCAGCTCCTTGTAGTCGTATTCCATAAGAAAGCCCGGCCTCATCTCTGAACGCCGGGCTTTTTTATTGCGGGGTTAATCAGGCATCCAGCTCGGCCCAACGCTCCACCATCACTTCCAGTTCCGCCTGCAACTGCTCCAGCTGAGCAATCACCGCTGCGGTTTCCGCCGCAGGACGCTGGTAGAACGCGCTGTCGGCCATTTGCGCTTCAACCGCGGCGATCTGCTGCTCCATGGCTTCGATCTGGCCCGGCAAGGCTTCCAGCTCGCGCTGCAGCTTGTAGCTGAGTTTCTTCTTCGCCACTGGCGCTTCAACCGCAGCAGCCACAGGCGCCGCCTCGGCAGTCACCACCGCCGACGTCAGGTCGGCTTTACCCGATTTGCTCTCGGTCACGCCCAGCAGGCGCGGCGAACCACCCTGGCGCAGCCAGTCCTGATAACCACCGACGTATTCGCGAACCTTGCCTTCACCTTCGAAGACCAGGGTGCTGGTGACCACGTTGTCGAGGAATGCCCGGTCGTGACTGACCATCAGCACGGTGCCGTTGAAGGTCAGCAGGACCTCTTCCAGCAACTCGAGGGTTTCCACGTCGAGGTCGTTGGTTGGTTCGTCGAGCACCAACAGGTTCGCTGGTTTACTGAACAATTTGGCCAGCAACAGACGCGCACGCTCACCACCCGACAGCGCCTTGACCGGCGTGCGGGCACGCTGCGGGCTGAACAGGAAGTCGCCCAGGTAGCTCAGCACGTGGCGGCTCTGGCCGTCGATGTCGATGAAGTCGCGGCCTTCGGCCACGTTGTCGATCACGGTCTTTTCCAGGTCCAGCTGATGACGCAACTGGTCGAAGTAGGCCACGTCGATGCGCGTGCCCTCCTCCACGGTGCCGCTGGTAGGCTGCAGGCCGTTGAGCATCAATTTCAGCAGCGTGGTCTTGCCGGTACCGTTGGCGCCGAGCAGACCGATACGGTCGCCGCGCGTCAGGACCATCGAAAAATCCTTGATCAGGAACGGGCCGCCCGGGTGCGCGAAACTCACGTTCTCGAGGACCATCACCTGCTTGCCGGACTTGTCGGCAGTGTCCAACTGAATGTTGGCCTTGCCGGTGCGCTCACGACGCTCGCTACGCTCAACGCGCAAGGCTTTCAGGGCGCGGACGCGGCCTTCGTTACGGGTGCGACGCGCCTTGATGCCCTGACGGATCCAGACTTCTTCCTGGGCCAGCTTCTTGTCGAACAGCGCGTTGGCGGTTTCTTCAGCGGCCAGTGCGGCTTCTTTGTGCACGAGGAAACTGGCGTAGTCGCCGTTCCAGTCGATCAGGCCACCGCGATCCAGTTCGAGGATGCGCGTGGCAAGGTTTTGCAGGAAGGAACGGTCGTGCGTGATGAACAGCACAGCGCCCTGGAAATCTTTCAGCGCTTCTTCGAGCCAGGCAATTGCACCGATGTCCAGGTGGTTGGTGGGTTCGTCGAGCAGCAGCAGATCCGGCTCGGACACCAGCGCCTGCGCCAGCAGTACGCGACGACGCCAGCCGCCGGACAACTGCGCGAGGGTCTTGTCGGCCGGCAGTTGCAGGCGGCTCAGGGTGCTGTCGACCAGTTGCTGCAAGCGCCAGCCGTCACGGGCTTCGAGGTCGTGCTGGACGTGCATCAGCTTGTCCAGGTCGGCGTCGGTGACGATGTTTTGGCTCAGGTGGTGATACTGCGCGAGCAGCTCGCCAACACCGTCCAGGCCTTCAGCCACCACGTCGAATACGGTCCGCTCGTCGGCTACCGGCAATTCTTGCGGCAATTCGCCAATCTTGAGGCCGGGGGCACGCCAAACGGAGCCGTCATCCGGCTTCTGGTCGCCCTTGACGAGCTTCATCATGCTGGACTTGCCATGTGCCGTTGCGGCCGATGATGCACACCCGCTCTCCACGGGCGATCTGCCAGGACACCTTGTCCAACAACGGCGTAGAGCCGAAAGCAAGGGACACATCGCTGAATTTGAGCAGGGTCATGAGCTTCTCCAAAAACCGGGCGCGCATTCTACCTGAGTTAGGGCATCAACAGGCCGCCAATTTGTCTGTGGAAGCACTCTGCACAACATTTGTTGCGAACTTGTGCCAAGAGGCCCGCAAAGCTTTCGCCGCTTGCTGGCAAAAGGCTAAGCTACAGACAATTCAGTGCTGACCGAGGTCGGCACTTGTCATGATTTCTCTGCCCGGATGTCTCATGCGCAGTCGCCTTTTCAGTGTTTTGTCCTGCTTGCTACTTACCGCCGCTGCCGTTCAATCCGCCCAGGCGGTGGACCTGTCCACCCAACGCCAGTATTACGATGAAGCCAAGCGCGCCCTCGCCAAAGGCGATACCGGCCCGTACTTCCGTTACAGCCAGGCCCTGGCCGATTATCCGCTGGAGCCGTATCTGGCCTACGACGAGCTGACCGCGCGCCTGAAAAGCGCGAGCAACGCCGAAATCGAGAAATTCCTCGCTGAACACGGCGATCTGCCTCAGGCCAACTGGATGAAGTTGCGCTGGTTGCGCTGGCTCGCCGACCGTGGCGACTGGGCGACCTTCGTCAAATATTACGACCCGAAACTCAACTTCACTGAACTGGACTGCCTCAATGCGCAATACCAGATCAGCAGCAACCATAAAGCCGAAGGTTATGCCAACGCCGAAAAGCTCTGGCTGACCGGTAAATCACAGCCCGCCGCCTGTGATGCGCTGTTCGGCGTCTGGGCCGCTGATGGCCAATTGACCGAACAGAAACGCTGGGAACGCACCAAGCTTGCCGCTCAAGCGCGCAACTATCCGTTGGCCAACAGCCTGGTCAACGGCTTGACCACCCTCGCCCCACGCGGTCGCCTGTTGGTCGATGTCGCGCAAAAACCCGAGTTGCTCAACCAGCCTTCACGCTTTACTCCAGGCGATGAACCGATGTCCGACGTGGTCAGCCTTGGCCTGCGCCGCCTCGCCCGCCAGGATCCGGACAAGGCCATGGCGCTGCTCGACGGCTATGCCAGCAGCATGCATTTTTCCCGCGATGAAAAAGTCGCGATTGCCCGGGAAATCGGCTTGACCTTGGCGCGACGTTTCGACAGCCGCGCGCTGGACGTGATGACCAAATACGACCCCGAGCTTCGCGACAACACTGTTTCGGAATGGCGCTTGCGCCTGCTGCTGCGCCTGGCTCGCTGGGACGATGCCTATCAACTGACCAAACGTCTGCCGCAGGATCTGGCCACCACCAACCGCTGGCGCTACTGGCAGGCACGCAGTCTGGAACTGGCGCAGCCACAGAATCCAGAGGCGCAGACCCTGTACAAAAACCTCGCCCGCGAGCGCGACTTCTACGGTTTCCTCGCCGCCGACCGTTCGCAATCGCCGTATTCGCTGAACAACAAGCCACTGGTGCTCAGCCAGGCGCTGATCAACAAAGTGCGCAATACACCTGGCGTTCGCCGCGCGCTGGAGTTTCATGCCCGCGGGCAGATCGTCGACGGTCGCCGCGAGTGGTACCACGTCAGCCGCCACTTCAACCGTGACGAAATGGTTGCCCAGGCTAAGCTCGCCTACGACCTGAAATGGTACTTCCCGGCGATCCGCACCATCAGCCAGGCGCAATACTGGGACGATCTGGACATCCGTTTCCCGATGGCCCACCGCGAAACCCTCGTGCGTGAAGCCAAGGTGCGCGGTCTGCATTCGAGCTGGGTGTTCGCCATCACCCGCCAGGAAAGCGCCTTCATGGACGACGCACGCTCCGGCGTCGGCGCCAGCGGCCTGATGCAGTTGATGCCCGGCACCGCCAAGGAAACCGCGCGCAAGTTCAGCATCCCGCTGGCCTCGCCGCAGCAGGTGCTCGATCCGGACAAAAACATCCAGCTCGGCGCCGCTTACCTGAGCCAGGTACACAGCCAGTTCAACGGCAACCGCGTTCTCGCCTCCGCCGCTTACAACGCCGGCCCCGGCCGTGTACGTCAATGGCTGCGAGGCGCCGATCACTTGAGCTTCGACGTGTGGGTAGAAAGCATCCCGTTCGACGAAACCCGTCAGTACGTGCAGAACGTGCTGTCGTACTCGGTGATCTACGGCCAGAAACTCAACTCGCCGCAGCCGCTGGTGGATTGGCACGAACGCTACTTTGACGATCAATAAGATTTATTGAAGCAAGATCAAGAGATCGCAGCGGTGCCCCCGTAGGAGCTGCCGAAGGCTGCGATCTTTTGACTTTTGATCCTGATCTTCAAACCCAAATCGCATCCCACAACGGATAATCACCAACCCGCCGAACCAACCCCGCCCGCAACGGATTCATGACGATGTACCTCGCCGCCCCCTTGATGTCTTCGTCACGCCGCAACGCTCGGTCGTAATACCCCCTCTGCCACACTCGCCCCTGATCTCCACGCAGCAGATTGATCGAACGGCTGCTCCTGGACTTGATGCGACACATCAACTCCGCGAGCGTCCCGTGCTTAAGCTCAATCAGCCAATGCAGGTGATCCGGCATCACAACCCATGCCATGGAACTGATCGCCGCCCCTCATCGGCGCAGCGCAATTGATCCACCAACAGGCGGCCCAAGCGCCAGTCAGCAAACACCGGCTGACGCTGATGAGTGACTGCTGTCAGCAGATAAATACGACCCTGCTCAGAAAATCTGGACCTACGCAGGCGACATCCATTTGCGGCGATGGGCATTCCGTTGCCCTCCCTGAAACATGCAGATTACTCAAGGTTAGCCCAGCGATTTAAAGCCGCTGATCTGCGCAATTTCTGCATATTTCCGAGTGCCGATACCTGGTCGGTTACTTGGTCGGTTACTTAGTCGGTTACTTAGCCGGTACCGGGTCAGTAATGGGTGAGCCACTGCCACACATTCACGCCCCGTCATGCCCATCACTGAACTGCAACGCCGCCAACCGCGCATACAGCGCATTTCCTGCGATCAGCTCCTGATGCGTCCCCACGGCGACCAATTTGCCCTGATCCATCACCGCGATGCGGTCGGCGTTTTTCACCGTGGCCAGGCGGTGGGCGATGACCAGGGTGGTACGGTTTTTCATCAGGCTGGGCAGCGCCTGCTGGATCAGGTGTTCGCTCTGGGCATCGAGGGCGCTGGTGGCTTCGTCGAGCAACAGGATGGGGGCGTCCACCAGCAGCGCGCGGGCGATGGCCAGGCGTTGGCGCTGGCCGCCGGACAAGCCCAGGCCGCCGTCGCCGAGGTGGGTCTGGTAGCCGTCGGGCATCTGTTCGATGAAGTCGTGGGCATAGGCGATTTTCGCCGCTTCCTGCACCTGGGCCAGGGTGGCGTCCGGCCGGCCATAGCGGATGTTCTCTTCAACGCTACCGAAAAACAGCGCCGGGTTCTGCGAGACCAGCGCGAAACAGCGGCGCAGGTCCAGGGGGTCGAGCTGGGTCAGTGGCACGCCGTCGAGCAGGATGCGCCCGGCGATGGGGTCGTAGAAGCGCAGCAGCAGGTCATACACCGTCGACTTGCCAGCCCCCGAAGGCCCGACCAGGGCCAGGGTTTCGCCGGCATGGATGGTCAGGCTCAGGCCATCGACCGCGTAGCTGTCCGGCCGCGAGGGGTAGGAAAAACGCACATCCTCCAGCACCAGATCGCCGGCGACCCGCTCGGGCAAGGTCACCAGGCCCGAGGTCGGCGCCTGGATGATGTTCTGCGAACGCAACAACTCGGCAATGCGCTCGGCGGCGCCAGCGGCGCGTTGCAGTTCGCCAATCACTTCGCTCAAGGTGCCGAACGCGCTGCCGACGATCAGGCTGTAAAAAACGAAAGCCGCCAGCTCGCCCGCGGAAATCCGCCCGGCAATCACGTCCATGCCGCCCACCCACAACATCACGCCCACCGCCCCCAGCACCAGCACAATCACCAGGGTAATCAGCCAGGCGCGCTGGAAGATCCGCTTGCGGGCGGTCTCGAACGCCTGCTCCACGGTCACGGCAAACCGCTGCTCGTCCTGCACTTGATGGTTATAGGCCTGCACGGTCTTGATCTGGCCCAGGGTTTCGGACACGTAGCTGCCGATGTCGGCGATACGGTCCTGGCTCATGCGCGACAGGCTGCGCACCCGGCGACCGAAGATCAAGATCGGCGCAATCACCAGCGGCAAGGCGACCACCACGATGCTGGTGAGCTTGGGGTTGGTGATGAACAGCAGGATCACCCCGCCGATCACCATCAACAAATTACGCAGGAACAACGACAGCGAAGAGCCGATCACCGATTGCAGCAAAGTGGTGTCGGCCGTCAGGCGCGACTGGATCTCGGAGCTGCGGTTGTCCTCATAAAAACCGGGATGCAGGTAGACGAGGTGGTTGAACACCTGCCGGCGAATGTCGGCGACCACCCGCTCGCCGATCCACGACACCAGGTAAAAACGCGCAAAGGTGCCGACCGCCAAGCCCCCAACCAGCAACATGAACAGGCCGATGGATTGATTGAGCAGATGCGGTGACTGGGTCATGAACCCCTGATCCACCAGCAGTCGAATGCCCTGCCCCATGGACAGGGTGATGCCCGCCGTGGCAATCAACGCCAACAACGCGCCGAGCGCTGGCCAGCGGTACGGTGCGAGAAAACGGCTGGTCAGGCGAATGGCACGGCGGTGACGGGCAGAAAGCATCAAAATCATCCAGGTGCGCCACGGCGCGGTGGTTTGAAGGGAACTTGTGTAAATCACAATGAGTCAGGTTAAATATGCCCCCAAAGACTAGGCCATAGTTGCTATTGGTCTAACGTCCCGGTTGAGACGAGCGGTCATTTCTGCTGGACTGGAGTGACCGTACGGGACAGACCGAAAGGCGTTGTCACAGCCTGGTCACGTGGCGGTTTTAATCTATCAATACAACCTGATGAGGAGACAGGCCATGTCCTTGCAACACCGCAGCGATGACAAGATTGAAGTGATCCGCACCAAGCCCGGCCAGACTCTGGGTTGCTCGATTATCGACGAGCAGGGCCGTGAAGTACCGATCACTGAAGACATGATCCAGGACGCCTGCCGCGAACTGGAGAAGCGATTGGTCAAGCCTGCCGAACAAAAGTGATATAGCCACCGTCTTCCTGACCCGGCCCCTTTTGGCCGGGTTTTTTATGGGTGCTGTTTGAGGTGGGTGGTGTGGCTATCGCGGGCAAGCCCGCTCCCACAGGTCCCGCGGCAATTTTGAAAGCGCATTAACCCTGGGGGAGCGGGCTTGCCCGCGATGGGGCCAATACGGTCGTCAGAGTGCCGCAGCCCCCAACGCCGCCACGATCTTATGCAACTCCACCGACTCCCCTCAACCCGCACCTGCAGCCCATCAATCTCCCGGCGCAACGGGTAATGCTTGCGCAGCACATCAAACGCCGCACGCTGTTCAGCGACATTGCCTACAAGGCTGCGGCGAAAATCCGCGTCATCGCGGCGCGGGTCGTACACGCCACGACACAACATCGCCAGCGCCCAGGCCGGATCGCTGTCGGCGTGCAGGGAAACTTCCGACAACCACGGCGCCGGCAGCAATTCACTGAGCTGGATGCTCGCCGGTTGGCCAATAAATTCGCAGTAAGCCTGATAGATCTGCGCCGTCCCACGCTGCTTGCCATCTAGGCTGTAACCGGCAATGTGCGGCGTGGCCAACACGCACAGGTCCGCCAGCGCCACATCCACCTCCGGCTCACCTTCCCAGACATCCAGCACCGCCTGCAGGTCTTCGCGCTGCAGCAGCACGTTGCGCAAGGCGGCGTTGTCGACCACCGGGCCGCGGCTGGCGTTGATCAGCCAGGTGCCAGGTTTGAGCTGATTCAGGCGATCGCGGTCGAACAGGTGCCAGGTGGACTGCGCGCCGTGTTTTTTCAGGGGGTGTGCAGGCTGATGACATCGCAGCGCTCGATGATCTGCTCCAGGCTGACAAAATCACCGCCCTCAGCGCTCTGGCGCGGCGGGTCGCAGACCAGCACGTTCCAGCCCAGGCCCTTCAGCACTTCAACCAGGCGACCGCCCACTTCACCGGCCCCCACCACGCCATAAGTGCGCTGCTTGAGGTCCGCGCCTTCGATCTCGGCCAGGGTCAACAGGCTGCCCAGCACATAGTCGACCACGCCCCGGGCGTTGCAGCCGGGAGCGCTCGACCAGCTGATGCCAGCTTGCTGGAAGTAGTCCAGGTCAAGGTGATCGGTGCCGATGGTGCAGGTCCCGACAAACCGCACCTTGCTGCCTTCGAGCAAAGCGCGGTTGACGTTGGTCACGGAGCGCACCAGCAACACGTCGGCCTGTTCAACGGTAGCGCGATCGATCGACCGCCCCGGTACCCGGCGGATCTCACCGAAGGATTCGAAAAAGGCATCGAGTAGCGGGATATTTTCGTCGGCAACGATCAGCATGGTGGGCTCCTTTGGGGGATCGGCAGTGTAGGCGCAGAAGCCACCCATCGCCTAGCACCTATCCCCGCCTACCCGTAGGAGCTGCCGAAGGCTGCGATCTTTTGACGTTGATCCCACGACATTCAAACCACCCCGGTAGGAGCTGCCGAAGGCTGCGATCTTTTGATCGTGATCTTGATCTTGATCTTTCAAGGTTGCTGAAGATCAAGATCAAAAGATCGCAGCCTTCGGCAGCTCCTACGGGGGAACGTGGTGGGATGAGGGAACGGTTTTTGTGCAATTACAAATCCCCAACATAGCTATTTTCCTGACCACTGCGTCAACGCGTAGAATGCCCCGCCTCGCGCATCAATACCTTTGGACGTTACGCCTTGAATTCCGCCACTGACCACGCCTCTACCACCCCTCACCCGCCCGGCCCGGGTGCGTCTGGAGCTGAAAAACCTGCTGGGCCTGGCCCTGCCGATCATGATCGCGCAGCTGGCCACCACGGCGATGGGTTTCGTCGACGCCGTGATGGCCGGGCGCGTCGGGCCCAAAGACTTGGCGGCAGTGGCATTGGGCAACTCGATCTGGGTGCCGGTGTTTCTGCTGATGACCGGTACCTTGCTGGCGACCACACCGAAAGTCGCCCAGCGATACGGCGCCGGTACGCACAGCGAAATCGGTCCGATTGTCCGTCAGGCCTTGTGGCTGGCCCTGGTCGTCGGACTGATCGCGACCGCCATGCTGGTCGCCGCCGAACCGGTGCTGCACTTGATGAAAGTCGATCCCGAGCTGATCGGCCCCTGCATGCAGTACCTGCACGGTATCGCCAGCGGCTTGCCGGCGGTGGCGTTTTATCACGTGCTGCGCTGCACCAGTGACGGCATCGGTCGTACCCGTCCGGCAATGGTCCTGGGTCTTTGCGGTCTGGCGCTGAACATTCCGCTGAACTACATCTTCATTTACGGTCACTTCGGCGTGCCGGCCATGGGCGGCGTTGGCTGCGGCTGGGCCACGGCGATCGTGATGTGGGTGATGGCGCTGGGTCTGGCCGGTTATGAGCGCTGGGCGCCGGCTTATCGTTCGAGCGAACTGTTCAGCCGTTTCGACTGGCCGCAATGGGCGGTGATCAAACGCCTGCTGTCGATTGGTCTGCCGATTGGCATCGCGGTGTTTGCCGAGTCGAGCATTTTCGCGGTGATCGCCCTGCTGATCGGCAGCCTCGGCGCGACGGTGGTGGCCGGCCATCAAATTGCGCTGAACGTCAGCTCGCTGGTGTTCATGATTCCGTACTCGCTGGGCATGGCGGTGACCGTGCGCGTCGGCCAGGCGCTGGGGCGCGAGCAACCGCGCGAAGCAAGGTTCGCTGCGGGCGTCGGCATGGGCACCGCGCTGGCGTATGCGTGCATTTCGGCCAGCATGATGTTGCTGCTGCGCGAGCCGATTGCGGCGATCTACACCGCTGACCCGACCGTGATTCACATCGCGGCGATGCTCATCGTGTATTCGGCGCTGTTCCAGTTCTCCGATGCGATCCAGGTCACCGCTGCCGGCGCCCTGCGCGGTTATCAGGACACTCGCGTGACGATGATCCTGACCCTGTTCGCTTATTGGGGCATTGGCTTGCCGGTGGGTTACGCCCTCGGCCTGACCGACTGGCTTGGCGAACCACGCGGCCCGAGTGGTTTGTGGCAGGGCCTGATCGTCGGCCTGAGCTGCGCGGCGTTGATGCTGTCGGTCCGCCTGACTCGCAGCGCACGCAAGCGCATCCGGATCACCCTGTAGGAACCTGGCTTGCCAGCGATGACGGTGTCACATTCACCATCGCTATCGCTGGCAAGCCAGCTCCCACAGATTTGTGATGTTGCACAACCCAACAAACACCCGCGCGCCCTGTGGGAGCCTGGCTTGCCAGCGATGGCGGTGCCACATTCACCATCGCTATCGCTGGCAAGCCAGCTCCCACAGATTTGTAGCGTTGCATAATCCAACAAACACCCGCGGGCCCTGTGGGAGCCTGGCTTGCCAGCGATGACGGTGCCACATTCACCATCGCTATCGCTGGCAAGCCAGCTCCCACAGATTTGTAGCGTTGCATAATCCAACAAACACCCGCGCGCCCTGTGGGAGCCTGGCTTGCCAGCGATGACGGTGCCACGTTCACCATCGCCATCGCTGGCAAGCCAGCTCCCACAGGTTTGTAGCGTTGCATAACCCAACAAACACCCGCGCGCCCCTGTGGGAGCCTGGCTTGCCAGCGATGACGGTGCCACATTCACCATCGCTATCGCTGGCAGGCCAGCTCCCACAGATTTGTGGTGTTGCACAACCCAACAAACACCCGCGCGCCCTGTGGGAGCCTGGCTTGCCAGCGATGACGGAGCCACATTCACCATCGCCATCGCTGGCAAGCCAGCTCCCAAAGGTTTGTGGTGTTGCACAACCCAACAAACACCCGCGCGCCCTGTGGGAGCCTGGCTTGCCAGCGATGACGGTGCCACATTCACCATTGCCATCGCTGGCAGGCCAGCTCCCACAGGTTTGTAGCGTTGCATAACCCAACAAACACCCGCGCGCCCTGTGGGAGCCTGGCTTGCCAGCGATGACGGGCCACATTCACCATCGCCATCGCTGGCAAGCCAGCTCCCACAGGTTTGTAGCGTTGCATAACCCAACAAACACCCGCGCGCCCCTGTGGGAGCCTGGCTTGCCAGCGATGACGGTGCCACGTTCACCATCGCTATCGCTGGCAGGCCAGCTCCCACAGGTTCGTAGCGTTGCATAATCCAACAAACACCCGCGCGCCCTGTGGGAGCCTGGCTTGCCAGCGATGACGGTGCCACATTCACCATCGCTATCGCTGGCAAGCCAGCTCCCACAAGGTGCTCATCCAGGCTTAAGCGAGTTTCTTGCGGATCCAGTAGAGGTAGGTCCCCGCCTCTTCATGCTGGCCGACCAGTTCATGGTCGAGGAACACACAAAACTTGGGAATATCACGGCGGGTCGACGGGTCGGTGGCAATCACCTTAAGCAGACCACCAGGCACCAGGTCACGGATGTGCTGGTGCAACATCATCACCGGTTCCGGGCAGTTGAGGCCGGTGGCGTCGAGGGTGCCGTCGACCGGCGTATCAAGCATTTCACTCATGATTCACTCCTGAAACTGGCCGACATTGTCGCGCAATGTCGGGTGTTCGGTCATCTGTGGCATAACACGCTCCCCCGTAGGAGCTGCCGAAGGCTGCGATCTTTTGATCGTGATCTTTATCTTTCAAGGTTGCTGAAGATCAAGATCAAAAGATCGCAGCCTTCGGCAGCTCCTACGGTGCGCGATCTTGGGCTTTCAAGGTTGCTGAAGATCAAGATCAAAAGATCGCAGCCTTCGGCAGCTCCTACGGGGACTGCGGTCTTTTGGGCTTTTAAGGCTGCTGAAGATCAAGATCAAAAGATCGCAGCCTTCGGCAGCTCCTACGGGGGTGTGGGGTTAGCGGGATTTGGGCTTCTTTACATCAATCCTGCGCAAATGACAGGTGACTTCTTCGCGGTCGTGATACAGCTGCTTGCAGCCGATATCAACCTTGATTCCGCGCGCCTTGAAGCCGTCGGCAATGCGTTCAAGCAGGCGTTTCACTTCGGCATAACGCTGCTTCATTGGCAGTTTCAGGTTGACCACTGCCTCCCGGCAATGCCCCTCGCCGATCCACTCTTCGAGCATCGCCGCGTTACGTGCGGGTTTCTCGACGATGTCGCAGACCATCCAGTCCACCGGCTGCTTGGGCTTGAAGGTAAAACCATCGGCCATCAAGTGTTGCACCAGGCCAGTGTCCATAAGGCTTTCGGCCATCGGGCCGTTGTCGATCGCGGTCACCAGCATGCCGCGATTGACCAGTTGCCAGGTCCAGCCACCCGGTGCGGCACCGAGGTCAACGCCGGTCATGTCGCTGTGCAAACGCTCATCCCACTGATCACGCGGGATGAAGTGGTGCCAGGCCTCTTCCAGCTTCAACGTCGAACGACTGGGCGCCTCACGCGGGAACTTCAGGCGCGGAATGCCCATCGGCCACATTGCCGAGTTGCCCGCATCGGCCATACCGAGAAACACTTCGCGACCACTTTTAAAGGTCAGCAACAGACGCGGCTTGTTGGCGTCGTCGACCAGTTTGCCGGCGCCGGTCAGGGCCTTGCGCAGCGGGCCTTCAAATTTCTTGCAGAAGTTCGACAGTTCTTTGCCGTCGTTGGTGTCAACGACTTCCAGCCACAGGCTGCCGCACAGCGGAAATTCGGCCATGTGCGCGAGGATCACGCTGATACGGTCAGTTTCCGGCAGATCGATAAACACTCCGCGCGCCCATTGGCGCGGGAAGATCAGCTCGGCGAAACGCTGACTGCGCATCAGGCGCTCGGCGCCATCTTCTTCGGTGCAGACAAACTCGGCGCAAGCGGTGGCCGCTTTGGCCTTGGCGTAGCCGGCCACGTTGAGTTGAGCGGCGAGGTCGGAAATCTCCGAACAGACTTCGCCTTCGAAACCTGGCCGGCAATGCATGAATAGGGTGTTCATTCTTACTCCTGGGCAGAGGGCGGACATTCGGCCCCTGCGCGATGCTCAAGCCTTGCGTTGCAGCAAAACCTGTCACGAAAACCGGCGCATGATAGCCGATGTCGGAACCTTGGACTTGCCCATAGAGTCCAGTTATTAGCCAGCTACCTAAAACAGGGCTAGGTTTAAAGCTCTATTCGTCCCCTCAATCCGTAGCCGTGCGGATTCAAAGGAGTGATCGTAATGCCGTCCCTCGATAGTCTGAAAACCCTTAAAACGCTAAAAATCGACGACAAGACCTACCACTATTTCAGCTTGCCGGATGCCGCGAAGTCCCTTGGCAACATCGACAAACTGCCAATGTCGCTGAAAGTTTTGCTGGAAAACCTGCTGCGCTGGGAAGATGAAAAAACTGTCACCGGCGCCGATCTCAGGGCCATTGCGGCCTGGCTCAAGGAGCATCGCTCCGATCGGGAAATCCAGTACCGCCCGGCCCGCGTATTGATGCAAGACTTACCGGCGTCCCCGCCGTGGTCGACCTGGCCGCCATGCGCGCCGCCATGGCCAAGGCCGGCGGTGATCCACAGCGCATCAATCCACTGTCGCCGGTTGATCTGGTGATCGACCACTCGGTGATGGTCGACAAATTCGCCAGCCCGAGTGCGTTCGAGCAGAACGTCGACATCGAGATGCAGCGCAACGGCGAGCGTTACGCCTTTCTGCGCTGGGGCCAAAGTGCTTTCGACAACTTCAGCGTGGTGCCGCCGGGCACCGGCATCTGCCACCAGGTCAACCTCGAATACCTCGGCCGCACCGTGTGGACCAAGGAGGAAGACGGCCGCACTTATGCCTTCCCCGACACCCTGGTCGGCACCGACTCGCACACCACCATGATCAACGGCCTCGGCGTACTCGGCTGGGGCGTCGGCGGGATCGAGGCGGAAGCGGCGATGCTCGGGCAACCGGTGTCGATGCTGATTCCGGAAGTGATCGGCTTCAAGCTCACCGGCAAACTTAAAGAAGGCATTACCGCCACCGATCTGGTGCTGACGGTCACGCAAATGCTGCGCAAAAAAGGCGTGGTCGGCAAATTCGTCGAATTCTACGGTGACGGCCTCGCTGATCTGCCGCTGGCAGACCGCGCAACCATCGCCAACATGGCGCCGGAATACGGCGCGACGTGCGGTTTTTTCCCGGTCGACGACGTGACCCTGGACTACCTGCGCCTCTCGGGCCGCCCGCCAGAAACCGTCAAACTGGTCGAGGCGTACACCAAGGCCCAGGGTCTGTGGCGTCTACCCGGTCAGGAACCGGTGTTCACCGACAGCCTGGCCCTGGACATGTCCAGCGTCGAAGCCAGCCTCGCCGGGCCAAAACGCCCGCAAGACCGTGTCTCACTGCCAAATGTGCCGCAAGCTTTCAGCGACTTCATCGATCTGCAATTCAAACCGACCAGTAAAGAAGAAGGTCGCCTGGAAAGTGAAGGCGGCGGTGGTGTGGCCGTGGGCAACGCCGACCTGGTGGGCGAAACCGATTACGAATACGACGGCCACACCTATCGCCTGAAAAACGGCGCCGTGGTCATCGCCGCCATCACCTCGTGCACCAACACCTCCAACCCGAGCGTAATGATGGCCGCCGGGCTGCTGGCGAAAAAGGCTGTGGAAAAAGGCCTGACCCGCAAACCGTGGGTCAAAACCTCGCTGGCGCCAGGCTCAAAAGTGGTCACCGATTACTACAAGGCTGCGGGGTTGACGCAATACCTCGACCAGCTCGGTTTTTCACTGGTGGGCTACGGCTGCACCACCTGTATCGGCAACTCCGGGCCGTTGCCGGAGCCGATCGAAAAAGCCATCCAGAAAGCCGACCTCACCGTCGCGTCGGTACTGTCCGGCAACCGCAACTTTGAAGGTCGTGTGCATCCGCTGGTGAAAACCAACTGGCTGGCCTCGCCACCGCTGGTGGTGGCTTATGCGCTAGCCGGTAGCGTGCGCACTGACATCAGCAGTGAACCGCTGGGTAATGATCAACAGGGCAATCCGGTGTACTTGCGTGACATCTGGCCGAGCAGCAAGGAAATCGCTGACGCCGTCAGCCAGGTCAGCACGGCGATGTTCCACAAGGAATATGCCGAAGTGTTTGCCGGTGATGAACAGTGGCAAGCCATCGAAGTGCCACAAGCGGCGACTTATGTGTGGCAAGACGATTCGACTTACATCCAGCATCCACCGTTTTTCGATGACATCTCCGGCCCGTTGCCAGAGATAAAGGATGTCAAAGGTGCGCGGGTGCTGGCCCTGCTCGGCGACTCGGTGACCACCGACCACATCTCCCCTGCCGGCAACATCAAGGCTGACAGCCCGGCCGGGCATTATTTGCGCGAAAAAGGCGTGGAACCACGGGACTTCAACTCTTACGGCTCACGTCGCGGCAACCACGAAGTAATGATGCGCGGCACGTTTGCCAATATCCGTATTCGTAACGAAATGCTCGGTGGTGAAGAAGGTGGCAACACGATCTACATTCCGACCGGCGAGAAACTGGCGATCTACGACGCGGCCATGAAATATCAGGCCTCGGGCACGCCGCTGGTGGTGATTGCCGGGCAAGAATACGGCACCGGTTCCAGCCGCGACTGGGCGGCCAAGGGCACCAATCTGCTCGGTGTCAAAGCGGTGATCGCTGAGAGTTTCGAGCGGATCCACCGTTCCAACCTGGTGGGCATGGGCGTGTTGCCGTTGCAGTTCAAACTCGATCAGAACCGCAAGAGCCTCAACCTGACCGGCAAGGAAACCTTCGAGATTCAGGGGCTGACCGGGGTCGAGTTGACGCCGCGAATGAACCTCCCGCTGGTGATCACCCGTGAAGACGGCAGCCGCGAGAAGGTCGATGTGCTGTGCCGGATCGATACGCTGAACGAAGTCGAATACTTCAAATCCGGTGGCATCCTGCACTACGTCCTGCGCCAACTAATAGCCTCATAACCCAAGCGGGGGGATCAAAAATCCCCCCAACACCAACGTCAACACCACCAACACCACCAACACCACAAATCCCCTGTGGGAGCGGGCTCGCCCGCGATAGCGATCTAACAACCACCACAACCTCCAATCCCACCCCTCAACACCCATACCCCACCAAAAAATCCCAAAACCTCCTCTCACCACGCCCCCTGACAACTATCCCTCCAGCACGGATTGCCCCTCCCCCACATCTGCCTAAATACCCAAACCAGCGAAGCCCCCACCAAGGACGACCCCATGCTCCGCCTCCCCTGGCCGTACCTCACTATGCTCACCGCCGGCTACGTCCTGGCGCTCACCTACGGTCAACTGTCCCTACAGGCCAGCATCCCCATCACCCTGCTCCTGCTAGCCGGCTTCGCCGTCCAACCCCAAAACCACCGCTACGCCCGCTACCTCGGCCACAGCCTGTTCGTGCTCATCGCAATAGCCCTGGCCCTCCACTACCTGCCCGGCTTCCATAACGCCCAGGTCATCGAGTCCCAACGCTTCAGCGAAAACGCCGTACCCTTCTCGATGTACCTCAACCTCGACAAACCCCTGCTCGGTTTTTGGCTCCTGCTCGCCTGCCCCTGGCTCATCGCCCAACGCGCCTTCAGCCCAACCCTGAAAACCAGCGCCATCGCCCTGACCCTCACCGCACTCGCCACCTTCGCCTGCGCCTGGCTGCTGGGCATCATCGAATGGGCCCCCAAATGGCCCGACGTCGCGCGCATCTGGCTCCTCAACAACCTGCTATTAGTCACCCTGGTAGAAGAAGCCCTGTTCCGCGGCTATATACAGGGCGGCCTGAGCCAACGACTCAAACACCTGCCGTACGGCGAACACCTCGCCGTGTTACTTGCTGCAACAGTTTTCGGGCTGGCGCACTCGGGCGCAGGCTGGCAGTGGGTGTTGCTGGCAACCCTGGCCGGCATCGGCTACGGCCTGGCCTACCGCTTCGGCGGACTGGCCGCCGCCATCGCCACGCATTTCGGGTTAAACCTGCTGCACTTCGGGTTGTTCACCTACCCAATGTTGGCGGGATAGCCAGGGCAGTCAACCGAACGCCCGTATGACAGAAAGTTCCTACAGAGCCTTGACCCTCCCCCTACGCCACTAGAGTGCACGCTTTTAAAATGGCCCCGGCAGCATTAGTGCACCGGAGAAGGCCGTACTGTTGCGCTGGAAAGGAATTCCATCCCCCTCCTCCTGCTGCCCGTGCGGTCACCACACTCGTTTCCGTAACCTGCGCAGCCCTATGTTCAATAAAATCCTGGTTGTATGCATCGGCAACATCTGCCGCAGCCCCACCGCAGAAGCCCTGCTTAAAAGCAAGCTGGCCCATCGCGGCATCGACGTAAGCTCAGCCGGCCTCGGCGCCCTCGTGGACAAATCCATGGACGCCACCGCGCTGGAAGTCCTGCGCGAGCACGGCGGCGACCTGCCAGACCATAAAGGTCGGCAATTGACTCGAGAAATGCTGCAACAGGCCGATGTAATACTGACCATGGAACAGCGCCACGTGGACAGCATCGCGCGAATGGCCCCGGAAGTACGCGGAAAGACGTTCCTGCTAGGCAAGTGGCAGAACAACCAGGAAATTCCCGACCCGTACCGCCAGCAGAAAGTCGCATTCGAACACGTCTACCAGTTGATGACGCAAGGCGTCGACAGCTGGTCGCAAAATTATAATCACCTCTTGTAAAAGTACCCCGCATGCCAAGCCAAAACAGCCTACCTATTCAGGATCACAGCGACGACGATGAAAACATCGATCTGCTCGCGCTATTCGGCACTTTGATCGATAGCAAGTGGATTATTATCGGCATAACTGCATTTTTTGCGCAGTAGGCGTTGCTTACGCCCTCCTTTCTACCCTGTTTATCAAGCTAATGCGCTTGTGCAGGTAGAGGAGAAAAAAGGCGGTATGGCTGCTCTTGGCGGCATGGGTGAAATGAGCGAGATGTTCGGTGGTACCTCTCCGGCGGTTACCGAGATCGAGCTACTTAAATCCCGGGCCGTTCTTGGTAAAGCAGTGGAGAACCTCAAACTCGATATCGTAATTGAGCCAAACTACTTTCCGCTGATTGGTCATTTCCTGAGCCGCCGCTTTAATCCCTTGAGTGAAAACGAGGTTGCTTCACCATTGTTTGGCTTAAACAGCTATACATGGGGAGGAGACAAGCTGGACATTTTCCAATTGGAAGTGCCGGATGACTATTTTGGAAAAAGCTTAAAGCTGCGTGCAGAAGGAAATAATAGCTTTACCCTACTCAACGATGACAATGAAGTAATCTTGAACGGTCAAGCTGGCGAAAAAATTGAACAAAACGGATTTAAACTTCAAGTAGCTAAAATTAACGCGAACATTGGTGGAATTTTCAATGTAACCAAACAGCGCCGCCTCAATACAATCCTCCAGTATCAGGATGATGTATCAGCAACCGAGCGCGGCAAAGAATCCGGCATTATCGCACTGTCACTGGA
>NZ_JAEKEG010000140.1 GCF_016651255.1 Pseudomonas sp. TH10 | reverse complement strand
CGGGTTGCGCCTGCAGTCCGGCGGCCATTTCGGCGATGCGCCCGTTGACCACGCGGATGTCGACGCTGCCGGCCCGGGCGCGTTCGCCGCGCAGGCCGGTCATCACCTCCAGCGGGTTTTTGATCAGGATGTTTTGAAGTTGAGTCATGGGCTTCTCCGGTCAAAGGCTATGGGAGGCGGGTTTGCTGGCGGCGTTGTCTGGCGCGCTGACGCCATTGAGGGCGGCGTTAAGCAGTACTGACACCAGGCAGGCGATCACCACGCTGCTGTGCAGGAACGGCTGCGACCACTCGGGGAGTTGTTTGAACAGGGTGGGTGCGAGCACCGGCACCAGCGCGGCAGCGATGGTGAAACCGACGATCAGCACGTTGTAGCGATTGCGCTCATAGTCGACCTTGGCCAACGTTTGAATGCCCGCCGCCGCGACCACGCCGAACATCGCAATGCCGGCGCCACCGAGGGCGGCGGTCGGCATCGAGGCGATGATCGCGCCGGCCTTGGGCACCAGGGCCACGGTGCACATGAGCAATCCGCTGATCGCGACCACCCAGCGACTGCGCACGCCGGTGAGGATTACCAGGCCGACGTTTTCCATGAAGGCGATAAACGGGAACGCGGCGAACATACCGGCGATGGTGCTGGCCAGACCGTTGGCGCGCAGGCCGTTGATCACCTGTTTGTCTTCCACCGGTTTTTCGACGATGTCGCCGATGGCCACGAACAGTCCCATCGACTCGACCATCTGCACGATCATCACCACCACCATGGTCGCGATCGGGATCAGGCTGAAGGTCGGCAGGCCGAAGTAGAACGGGTAGGGTACTGTGAGCCAGGGCGAATCGCCGACGCTGCTGAAGCTGCCCATGCCCAGCCCGTAGGCCAGCCCCGCACCCACCAGCATGCCCACCAGCACTGCCATGTTGCGCAGCATCGGGCTGCCGTAGCGGTTGACCAGCAGGATGGTCAACAGCACCACGGCGGCGACAGCCAGGTACGCCGGCGCGCCGAAATCGCTGGCGTGACGCCCGCCACCGACCCACTCGTAGGCAATCGGGAACAGCTGCAGGCCGATCACGGTGACGATGCAGCCGGTGACCACCGGCGGGAAATAGCGCCGCAATCGGCCGATGAAGGGCGCGACCAGCATGGTAAAAATCCCTGCGCCGATCACCGCTCCGCAAACCCCGGCAAACCCCACCTCCGGGTTGCTGCCAATGGCGATCACCGGGCCGACGCTGCTGAAGGCCACGCCCTGCAGAATCGGCAGGCGTACGCCGAATTTCCAGAAGCCCACGGTTTGCAACAGCGTGGCGATGCCCGAGCAGAACAACGTGGTGCTGATCAACACCACGGTATCGGCCTGGGACATTTTCAAGGCGCTGGCGACAATCAACGGCACGGCGATGGCGCCTATGTACGAGACGGCCATGTGTTGCAGGCCGAGGGTGAGCATTTGGCGCACAGGTAGAACCTGGTCGACCGGGTGGATGGTTGAAGGGGGAGTGGCTGACGACATGGGAATCACCTCTTGCTGTTTTTATGCTGTAGAGAGGGGTATTCGTGCTGATGCCTGATACCTGTGGGCTACCACAGGTGTCAGGCATCCGTATGCCCGGAGCCGCCATCCACCGGCTCCGATGCCGCTGTTTCAGCCTGCCAGGCAGGCGGCAAAGCCCTGGTTCAGCGCCGCGCGGTCCAGGTCGCGGCCGATGAACACGATCTTGCTCGAGCGGGGCTCCGTGCCCCACGCGGTTGATGCGCGAAACTCCACCAGGCTGTGGACGCCTTGCAGCACGTAGCGCTGGTCTTCGTCCTGCACGGCGAGCACGCCTTTCATGCGATAGAGGTTGTCGGCCTGAGCGGTGCGCAATTCACTGATCCAGCGGTGGAACGCGCCAAGGTTCACCGCGCCGTCCACGGCAATGCCTACCGACGAGACGCTGGGGTCGTGGGCGTGATCCGGTTCGTGATGATGTTCGTGGGCGTGATGGTCATGTTCGGCGCCGATTTCCATGAGTTTTTGCGTGGACTCGAAGGCGCCGATGCCGAGGATTTTCGTCAGGTCGATTTCGGCGTAGCTGGAGGTCACCAGGTCCGCCGTCGCGTTCAAGCCACGGATTTTTTCGCTCAGTGCGTGCAACTCGGCGCTGCTGACCAGATCGACCTTGTTGATGACGATCCGGTCGGCGCAGACGATCTGATCCACCGCCTGATTGTCGACGCCGTCGAGTTGCAGATCCTCCAGATGCTGGGCGATGTGTTTGGCATCGACCATGGTCACGATGGCGTCGAGTTCCACTTCATCGGCGATCGGGTCATTGATAAAAAAGCTCTGTGCCACCGGGTACGGGTCGGCCAGGCCGCTGGTCTCGATCAGGATGTGATCAAGCCGCACCGGCCGCGCCACCAGCTCGCGAACGATGCGCACCAGATCCTCGCGAACCTCGGCGGTGCAGCAGACGCAGCCGTTGACCATCTCGTAGATTTCTTCGGTTTCCGAGCTGAGGACGAGGTCGCCGTCGATGCCGACCTCGCCGAACTCGTTTTCGATCACGGCGATTTTGCGGCCATGGTTTTCTTTGAGGATGTAATTGAGCAGGGTAGTTTTACCGGCACCGAGGAAACCGGTGAGAATGGTCACGGGGATTTTGGTGTTTGGGGTTGGCGCGTTGAATGGGGTGTTCATGGTGAGGCTCCTTTGGAACCAATGGGTCGGGGTACTGCAGTGTGGGAGCGAGCCTGCTCGCGAAGACGGTGGATCAGCCAACAGAAATGTTGAATGTCACGCCCTCATCGCGAGCAGGCTCGCTCCCACAGGTTTTGTTTTTCAATGAATGAAGGTCTGATTCACCCCAGCGCAACGCGGTGCCGGCGTCGAGGCCGAACAGGTCGAGCACGCGGCCGAGGCTGTGGTCGACCATTTGCCCGAGGCTGTCGGGCCGGGCGTAGAACGCCGGCACCGGCGGGGCGATGATTCCGCCCATTTCGGTGACGGCGGTCATGTTGCGCAGGTGGGCGAGGGTCAGCGGGGTTTCGCGGGCCATCAGCACCAGCGTGCGGCGTTCTTTGAGAGTGACGTCAGCGGCGCGTCCGATCAGCCCTGACGAAGTGCCCGTGGCAATCTCCGCCAGCGTCCTCATCGAGCACGGCGCAACCACCATGCCCAGGCAACGAAACGAGCCACTGGCGATGCCCGCCGCGACGTCGTCTGCGCGGTGGTAGTGACTGGCCAGGGCGATCACGTCCGCCAGTTTGTAGTCGGTTTCATGGGCCATGGTCAGCAATGCGGCCCGGCTAATGACCAGGTGCGTTTCGATGTCGAGCCTGGCCAGCAACTCCAGGAGGCGCACGCCGTAGATAAACCCGGACGCGCCGCTGATACCGACCACCAGGCGCTGGCGATTCATGACCGATAACCCTGCAGCAGGCTGCGCGCGCGCTCCAGGACGGCTTGGTCGAGCTGTGCCTTGATGCCGTCAAACCCTGCGCCGCGGGTGGCGTCCAGGCCCATGCGCGAGGTGGTGCCGTTGACCGACGACGAGGGATCGAGCGGGCTGCCCGGTAAACCGTCGATCATGAAAATATCCAGGTGCGGCTGGAAGTGGGTGGCCAGCGCCCACAGCACCTGGCTGTCGTCGCTGATGTCGATATCGCTGTCCACCGCGATCACGGTTTTCAGATAGGGATCCCAGCCGAGCAGCGCCAGCATGATCTGCCGCGCCTCGCCGTCACGGCTCTGATCCAGCGCCACGTAGCAATGAAAATGCGTGCCGGAATTGGGGTAATGCACGGCGGTGACGGCGGGGAATCGTGCTTTGAGTTTCTCGCTCATCTCGGCTTCGCGCGGTAGGCGGGCGAGGGTCAGGTGTTCGGCATAGCGGCCGCCCATGACGTCGACCAGCCAGGCGTCTTTGCGTTTTAACAGGGTATCGACGCGCAGCACATTGTTGGTCGAGCGGTCCGAGGAGTAGCCGCTGAATTCACCGAACGGACCCTCTTCAGCGTAAGCCGCCGGGTCAATGGCGCCTTCAAGAACGAACTCGGCGTAGGCGGGTACACCAATGCCGTAGCGCGGCGTTTTCACCAATTCCAGCGGCGCACCGAACAGTCCGCCAGCAACGGCGCGTTCATCGGCGCCATACGGCAAACGTGCTGCGGCAGCGAGCATGAACAGCGGATGCGCACCGACGACCATGGCCACGCGCAATTCTTCCCCGCGTTCTCGGGCGGTTTGCAGCATGCGCCACAGGTGACCCCGTGAGTGCAGGCTGGTGGCGAGGGTCTGCCGGGCATGGCGCATGGAGCGGTGATAGCTCATGTTGGCGATGCCGGTCAGCGGATCCTCGGCAATGATGATCGCGTTGGTGATGTAGGGCCCGCGGTCACTGTCGAAATGCTTGAGCATCGGCAGCAACGCCAGATCCAGCGCTTCGCCTTCGAAGACTTCATCAAGGATTGGCCCGCTTTCCACATAACGCGGTGCGATGGGCTGGTTGGCGCGGGTCTGGAAGGTTTCGTGCAGTTGCGCAGGGGTTACGCCGAACAGCCGGGCGATGCGGGTTCGCGAGGCGAAAAGATTGGTCGCCACCGGCACGCCGAGGTTGCCGACGTGTTCGCAGATCAGCAGCGGATCGCGTCCTTGGGCGGCGAGGGCGTCGACCAGGGCAGTGACGTCCTGATCGGCAGAAATCGGTTGAGTGAGGGTCAGCACATCGTCCGGGTACTCACGGCGATAGGCGTCGATGAACACGTGAAAGTCCTGAGAATCGCCGAGCGTCGAACGGGTCATGGTGTCACCTCGTAAAAAGCAGGCACGCAGGGGTGAGAGGGCGTTCGCGCGGCCAGCCGTTGGCCTGCCGGTCGAACGAACGCCGGGTCATCTTCGTGCCTGTAAAGTCGCTGTGTGCTCTGTGCACAGATCCCTTGTGGCGAGGGGATTTATCCCCGTTGGGCTGCGAAGCGGCCCCAAATCCTGCCACCGCGCTGCATCAGGCAAACCGCGGTTGCCGGTTTTACGACTGCTTCGCGACCGAACGGGGCGGTGCGACGTTTCGCTAAATCCCCTCGCCACAGGGTTTCCTTGTTACCCCAAGGGTCTGCGTTATCTAGAGGTACGTGGTGGTCAGGCGTATGTCGGCCTCGGCCAGGTCTTTGGGCGGTGGTGTCGGTTCGATCCCGCACAGCCGGGCAATGTTGTTGCCCAGGTAGTCTTCGAGATGATCTTCATCAATCCCCAACCCCTGCGGTGCCGGTGAGCACAACACCTCCAGTTCACGCAGCCACATGCCCGGTTCGTTCGGCGGTGAGTCGGTGCCGAAGACGATCTTGTTGCGTGGCAGCTCCTTGGCGAACTCGACGATCCGCGACTGGAAGCACCAACCCGATTCGCAGTAAACGTTCGGCGTGTCCATCGCCATCCAGAACGCTTCGAACGAGTAGTTGCCGCCGGTCTGAATGCCAAAGTGGCCGATGATGAAATTGACCATCGGGAATTCGCGGATGATCGGATAGAACATCGTCGGAATCGTATACGGGCCGTCGCCGGTGTGGATCAGTACGACGATGTTGTACTTGGCGCAGACCTTCATCGCCGGACGCAGCCAGTCGAGTGCGCGATCCGGGCGATAGCCGTGCATGTTGGCGTGCAGCTTGAGCATCTTGAAGCCGTATTCCTTGATGTGGAATTCCAGCTCTGCCGCGCCGTTTTCCGGCCCCCAACGCGGGTTGAAGTTGAAGTTGCCGATGAAGCGATCCGGGTATTTCATGCAGAGTTCGGCGATATACGACATGTAGTCGCGCACGCCTTCGCGGCCCCGGCGGTTACCGTCGCGATAGCCGGTGTTGCCCGGTGGCGGCTGGATGAAGCCCATGTCGATGCGGCGTGGTTTGCCGTTGATCATGTAGGGGCCGTCCATCAGCTTGAGCATGCGCTCACCGGTGAAGGGTTCGCCGGTGTGGCGCCAGGCCTCGTCGACCAGGTTGGTGGGGTGCAGATGGGTGTCGATGATCATCGGTTCAGCTCCTGGCCAATTGGGTGGTGACGGGGCGCTTGAGTTGCGCCTCTGCTTCGGAAACGGAACGCGGCGGCGCAGTCGGCTCGAGGCCGATCATCCGTGCGGTGTTGTTGCCCAGATAGTCTTCGAGGGTGTCCTCGTCGAGATTCAGGCCCTGCGGCGGTTCGTGGCAGAGCACCTCAAGCAGACGCAGCCACATGCCCGGTTCGTTGGGGGGTGTCGGTGCCGAAGAGGATCTTGTGCGTCGGCAGCACCTTGGCGAACTCGACGATCCGCGATTGCAGGCACCAGCCGGATTCGCAGTAGACGTTGGGCAATTCCATCGCCCATTGCATCGGTTCGAACACGTAGACGCCGCCGGTCTGTACGCCGAAGTGGGCCATGATGAAGTTGACGTTAGGAAACTCCTTGATCATCGGCACCCATTCCGACGGGATGCTGTACGGCCCGTCGCCGGTGTGCAGCTTGACCGGGATGCCCAGCTCGGCGCACTTCTCGAAGCACGGACGCACCCAGTCGAGTGCGCGGTCGGGCCGGTAGGCGTGCATGTTGGCTTGCATCTGCACCATGCCGAAGCCGTGCTCCTTGACGTAGCGCTCGATGGCTTCGACGCCGTTCTCCACACCGCAGCGCGGGTTGTAGACGAAGCAGCCGATGAACCGATCCGGGTAGGTCTGCACCATTTTCAGGGTGTAGGCCATGTAGGCGTCGATGGATTCGCGGCCGCTCAGGTCGCCGTCGGTCCAGGTGTAAATGGTGTTGCCTTGCGGCGGCTGGATGAAGGCTTTGTCAATGCGGCGAGGCTTGCCGTTGACCATGTACGGGCCATCCATCATCTCCAGCAGACGCTCGCCGGTGAACGGGTCACCGTCATGCCTCCAGGCGAGGTCCACGAGATCCGTGGGATAGCAGCTGATATCGATGATCATTGCAGTCGATCTCCTGATAGCGGGGAAGGGAGCCTTACGGCTCTCGGCATCCACGTCCCGGGCAATCGGCCGTTTCTATGCGCAAGACTCGCGCATTCCCTCGCCTGTTCGCATCCGGCCCGGGTGGGTGGTTGCTGAGGGCGAGTATTGGAAAGAGGGGTTGGGTTCGTACAATATTAATTGGGCGCGGTGGTGATACTTGGGCGATATGGTTTTGGTTTTGTGGTGGGGGTAATGGCCTCTTCGCGAGCAGGCTCGCTCCCACATTTGGAATGCGTAACCCTGTGGGAGCGAGCCTGCTCGCGAAGGCGTCAGTGTTGCGTGTGCAAAGCCAACTGCTTGATCACTTCAACCACTGGCGCCACCCGCTCAGCCTGCCCATGCGGCCACACGGCGTAAAGGTTGTAATGCGCGGCAATCTGCGCTTCGTTGAGCGCCACCAGCCGTCCACTGCGCAACGCATCGGCCGCCAATAATCCCCGCACCAATCCCGCGCCGACTCCGGCCTCTGCCGCCGCAATCAGGTTCGCCGCATTATCGAAAATAACCCGCGCGGCCGGCTCGGTGGGGGTTAATCCTGCGGCATCCAGCCACGGAATCCACGACCGCCGCGTATACCCCAACAATGGCAATTGAAGAATTTGCGCCGGACTGAGCGGCACCTGCAAACCGTAGCGCTCCAGCAACTGAGGCGAGGCCACGGCCAGCACCCGATCGCCACAAATCTGCGTCATCTCACAGTCGTCCCAATCGCCATAGCCATAACGCAATGCCAGATCCACCCGCTCGAACGCGCTGCGATCACTGCGCGGCATCGACAGCAGCGTCACCTCAAAATCCGGTAAGCCATCGAGCAACTGCGGCAAGCGTGGATTGAGCCAGCTCTGTGCCAGTTCGCTGTCGACATCCAGGGTCAGGCGCTGCGCCACGCTACGGTTTTTCACCGAGGAAATCGCCCGATCAATCTGCGCCAGACCATCCGACAACACGCTGGCAAACAACTGCCCGGCATCGGTCAGATTGCTGCCGCCGCCTTCGCGCACGAACAGCGGCTGGCCGATGAAATCTTCCAACGCGCGGATCTGCTGGCTGATCGCGCTATGGGTCAGATCAAGTTTGCGCGCAGCACTGGAGAAACTGCCGCTGCGCGCCGCGTGGATAAACGCGCTCATTGACTGCACCGACGGGTATCGCTTGTACATGTTGTTAGTCCTACTTACACAGGGTGGCAGAAATCGTCGCTGGCCCGATTGGCCTGGGGTTACCACTATTCGATCACCAGGCCCGCACAAAGACGGGCCGCTCTTTTGGAGCCTGACAATGATTGCATTCACGGTTAACGGCGAACGACGCGAGCTGGATGAGGCGTCCCCCTCCATGCCCTTGTTATGGGTGTTGCGTGACCACTTGAAACTCACCGGCACCAAGTTCGGCTGCGGCATGGGCCTGTGCGGTGCCTGCACGGTGCACCTGAACGGAGTCGCGGTGCGTTCCTGCCAGTTGCCTGTGGCGGCCGTCGCGGGCCACAGCATCACCACCATCGAAGGTTTGTCGCCGACGGAAAACCATCCGCTGCAACTGGCCTGGGTTGCCGAAGATGTCCCGCAATGCGGCTACTGTCAATCCGGCCAGATCATGTCGGCGGCGGCGCTGCTCATCACCGGGGCGGCGGTCACCGATGAGTCGATCCGCGATGCGATGTCCGGCAACCTGTGCCGCTGCGGCACCTACGGGCGCATCAACAAAGCGATCAAACGTGCGGCGAATGCGCCGAAGGAGGCGTGATGAGCCTCATCGACGACACTCGTATCGAACTGCCACGCCGGGTGTTTCTCAAGCACAGCGCCACCGTTGCTGCGGGTATGGCGGTTGCCTTCTACCTGCCCGCCGGCATCAGCGCCAGCGACCCGAAAGCGCCGGCACCTGCCACTGCCTTTGAGCCCAATGCCTGGGTTCGCATCTTTGCCGACGGCACGGTGAAACTGGTGGTGCACAAGCACGATTCCGGCACCGGTACGCAGACTGCACTGGCTGCATGTGTGGCCGAAGAATTGGACGTCAACCCGATGACCGTGCAGGTGATCACCCCGGAAGATCCGTTCTTCGAGACCTACATTCATCCGATCTGGAAAGTCTTCTCCACGGGCGGCAGCACCAGCGTTTCGCTGGAATACGATCGCTTGCGCATGGCCGGCGCCACGGCTCGGGCGTTGTTGATCTCGGCGGCGGCGAAGCAATGGAAAGTCAGCCCCGACAGCTGCACCACCGAAGAAGGCCGGGTCGTTCACACGTCGAGCAAACGCAGCCTGAGTTACGGCGAGCTGGTCGGTGTGGCCGCGCACCTGCCAGCCCCGGCAAAGGTCACGCTGAAAGATCCGGCGCAGTTCAAGTACATCGGCAAATTGCGCCATAAACGCGATGCGGCGGCGAAGGTCTGCGGACGTTTCAAGTACAGCATCGATGTGCAATTGCCCGACCTGTTGGTGGCGCTGATCCTGCGCACCCCGGTGGTGGGGGCGAAAGTCTTGAAGGTGGACGGCACTGCAGCATTACAGGTCCCGGGTGTGCGCAAGGTGATCGCTGTACCGGGCCGTCCCGACGTGCTCGGCGGCAATCAGGAAGGTGTCGCGGTGTTGGCCGACACTTACTGGGCCGCGCAGCAGGGGCGGGCGCTGCTGGTAGTGCAATGGAGCGAGTCGCCCCTCGCCGGGTTCGACAGCGATCAGCTGGCCACAGCCCAGGCGGCGGCACTCGCTGATAAAACCGCGCTGCGGGTCACGACGATGCAGGCGGGTGATGTCGATGCTCAATGGCCGGGCGCGGCGCGGCTGCTGGAAGCTGATTACCGCATGCCCTGCAAAGTCCAGAACCCTCTGGAACCGATCTGCATCACCGCCCAGGTCAAGGACCACGCCATCACCTATTGGGGGGCGTGCAGGTACCGTCTTCGGCATTGGAGGCGGCGCACGTGGTGTGCCGTATCGCCAAGGACAAGGTCACCATCAATGAGATGGTCTCCGGTGGCAGTTTCGGCGCACGGGAGGCCAAGTACTGGCTGTTCGAAGTGGCGTACCTGGCGCAACAGGCCAAGGTCCCGGTGAAGCTGATGAACAGCCGTGAAGATGAAATGCGCTCGCTGTTCATGCACCCGGCCACGTTGCACAGGGCCAAAGGCGCACTGGACGCCCAGGGCCGCCTGACGGCCTTGCGCCTTGAAGCCGTGTCGCCGGCCTCGCCGGAGCAGTGGGAGCCGGGCTATTTTGAACGGCCTGACCGCATGGACTACAGCACCACCGAAGCGCTCACCGCGTGGGACTTTGCGTATCGTCCGGCGAACCTGGACCTGGTCTGGGTCAAGCACGAAAGCCAGGTGCCGAGCGGCTGGTATCGCTCGGTGAGCTTCATCCCCAACGTGTTCGCCGTTGAAAGCTTCATGGACGAGCTTGCGCGGGGTGCGGCAGAGGATCCCCTGGCCTTCCGGCTGGCACACATGCACGAGCGGCCGCGTCATGTCGCGGTGCTCAAAAGTGCCGCCGAGCGTGCGGGCTGGGGTCAGCCGCTACCGGAAGGCACGGCCCTGGGGATTGCCACCAATCAGGGTTACACCAGCTATATCGCCGTGGTGGCGCGGGTGGCCAGAAAGGACGGAGTGATTCGCGTGGAGAAGCTCACCTGCGTAGTCGATTGCGGTTTGGCGGTATCGCCCGGTGGGGTCGAAGAGCAGATCTACGGCGGCCTGATGTGGGGCTTCGGCCACGCGTTGTTCGACCGCATGGACATCAAGCAGGGCCGGGTGGTGCAGAGCAACTTTCACGACTACCGTGTCACGCGCATGTCTGACATGCCGCAGGTAGACATCCTGGTGCTCGACGGTGAGCCGAGTAAACCAGGGGGCGTCGGTGAGCTGGGCAGCCCGTCGGTAGCGCCAGCCATCGCCAACGCACTCTTCGCGTTGACGGGCGTGCGCCAGCGCTCGACGCCGCTGAGTCTGGGATAAATCGCCATGGACTTGCGCCTGCTGCGGTATTTCATGGCGTTGGCCGAAGAGCTGCATTTCGGTCGGGCTGCGGCGCGGTTGCACATCTGCCAGCCGCCGCTAAGCCAGCAGATTCGTCTGTTGGAAGAGGAACTCGGCACGCCGTTGTTCGAGCGCAGCCACCATCGGGTCGAGCTGACAGCGGCGGGGCAGATGCTCAAGGAGCAGGCGCCGCTGGTGTTCGAGCAGCTCGAACGGGCGCTGGATCTGACTCGGCAGACCGGTCGCGGGCAGTTGGGCGAGCTGGAAATCGGCATGATCAGTTCGGTGATGGTCGGCGTGCTGCCCAAGGCGTTGCACTTGTTTCGCGAGCGTTATCCGCAGGTCAATTGGCGCCTGCACGAGATGACCCCGGCGGCGCAGGTCAAGGCGTTGAAGGAGAAGCGCATTGATGCCTGCGTGTTTCGCGTGGGTTATGACGATCCGTTGTTGCGCAACGAGCTACTGATCTATGAGCCGATTCATGTGGTGATGCCGGCGGATCATCCGCTGGCGCAACGCGAAGTGCTGGCCCCGGCGGATCTGGCGCAGGAGCCGTTTGTGGCGCTGGAACTGAAGCAGTCGCGGTTTGCCAACTTTCTTTATCAGTGCTGTATTCAGGCGGGTTTCACACCACAGATTCGTCAGCAAGTGATCGAGGTGCAGACCTTGCTCAGCCTCGTGCGTGCCGGGTTCGGCGTGGCGCTGTTGCCGGCGTCCATCGAACAGTTGGCGCCGGCGGGTCTGGTGTTCAAGTCGCTGACCCCAGCGTTGCCGGAAGTGCCGCTGTACGCCACCTATCGCGCCGACGATGCCTCGCCAGTGCTCAAACTGTTCCTCGATACGTTGCGCGAGTTGGTCGTCGAAGGCGCGACCCGGTAGACGCTGCCTAGGGCTGTGGGAGCAAGCCTTGCTCACACAGCTGCTACAAGACTTATTCGCACTTACGCCAATGGCTGCGGTCGACATCTTCACAGAGCACCACGGGTTGGTGCGGATATATCAGTGGAGATCCAATGAGCCAGGACGTCCTGACCACCGAAACCAATCGCCGCCATCTCCAGCAGATCATCGCTGGCCTGTCCGACGGGGTTATTTTGCTGGAGCTAGACCAGACCATCATCTGGGCGAACGAAGCTGCACTGTCCATGCATGGCGTCGAGCAACTGGGTGACCTGGGTGCCAATGCCCAGGAATACGCCAAGCGCTTCGCCCTGCGTTATCGCAACAACCATCCGGTAGTGTTCGACAATTATCCGATCAGCCGCGTGGGCCGTGGCGAGACCTTCAGTGACGTGTTGGTGGAGGTGACCCCCACCGATGATGAGGAGCGCACCTGGGTGCACAACGTGCGCAGCCGGGTCCTGACCAACAGTCGCGGCGATCCCGAGTCGCTGGTGCTGATCATGAGCGACGTCACTGATTGGGCCAACGCCGAGCAGCGTTTCGAAAAGACCTTCAATGCCAACCCGGCGCCGGCGGTGATCTGTCGTATCAGCGATTTGCGTTACATCAAGGTCAATCCGGGTTTTTTGGAGATGACCGGTTATACCCGCGAACAGGTGATCGGCACTTCGGCTTATGAGATCGATATCTACGAGCAGGCGGAGAAGCGCGATCTGGCGATTCAGCGACTGCGCGATGTCGAGACCATTCCGCAGATGCAGGCTGAATTGCGCTTGCCCGATGGCAGCAGCAAACAGGTGATCGTCGCCGGGCAACCGCTGGTGCTCAACGATGAAGACTGCATGCTGTTTTCCTTTGTCGACATGGAATTGCGGCACAAGGCTGAAGTGGCGCTGCGCCAGAGTGAGGAGCGGTTTGCCAAGGCGTTTCGCCTGACGCCGGTGCCGATTCTGGTGTGCGGGGCTGCCGATCAGGTGGTGATGGATGTCAACGAAGCGTTCCTCGACACCTTTGCCTATCCGAGTGAAGAAGTGCTGGGCAAAACGGTTGCCGACATTGGTTTCATTCATGACAAGGGGCCCAGACCCGTCTGTTCGCCGCCCTGGAAAAAACCGCAAGGCTGGACCGCATCGACGTCGGCATGCGCAAGAAAACGGCTGAACTGCTCGACTGCGCCATCTCGGCCGACACGGTGAATATCCAGGACCATCCGTCTTACCTGCTGGTGATGATGGACATCACCGAGCGCAAGCGCACTGAGCTGGAACTGGTGGCGGCGATCGAGGAAGTGATGAAGGACGCATCCTGGTTCAGCCGGACGCTCATTGAAAAGCTCGCCAACGTGAAGAGCGTCAATTCACCGAAACTGCCCAGCGTGTCATTAGCCGAGCTGACGGCGCGCGAACGCGATGTGCTGGGGTTGATCTGTGAGGGCCTGGCCGACAAGGAGATTGCGGCGCGATTGAAGCTGGCACCCAACACGGTGCGTAACCATGTGTCGACCATCTATTCCAAGCTTAATGTCCACAGCCGCAGCGAGGCCATCGTCTGGGCACGGGAGCGGGGATTGTTCTCGGGGAATGGCGCACCAAGGGGCAGCGCTAGGGGTGCAAATGCACTAGGTGATGGGGTGCAAATGGGTGTGTCTGGCGACTCGTCCTGTTCGTAGTCTGGGAGGGTGCGATACAGGTGCTGGAAAAACCTGTGGTGCCCCAACGGTACATCTCAAGGAACAGCAACATTGATAGCGAAAACATCGACATATCGATCCATTTTGCGCCAGTGCCAAGGTGAATCCCTATGATTTCTCTCGTGCAATTGCGTACGCAGTTGGAGCAGAACTTCCCTCCGCTGGCCTGTGACTGCAGCCTGACCGGCGACAATTCGCTCACGGTGAAGCTCTATCAC
>NZ_JAEKEG010000139.1 GCF_016651255.1 Pseudomonas sp. TH10 | reverse complement strand
GTCCGCCAGCTTCAAGGTCATTCGCGAAATCATGCAAGCCGAAGCCGCTGCCAAGGCTGAAGCTGCAGCAGGCGAAGGCCTGGCTTTCCTGGCTGAAAACGCCAAGCGTGACGGCATCACCACTCTGGCTTCCGGCCTGCAGTACGAAGTGTTGACCCAGGGCGAAGGCGCCAAGCCAACCCGTGAAGACCAGGTGCGTACTCACTACCACGGCACCTTGATCGACGGCACTGTGTTCGACAGCTCCTACGAGCGCGGCCAGCCTGCAGAATTTCCGGTTGGCGGCGTGATCGCTGGCTGGACCGAAGCCCTGCAACTGATGAACGCCGGCAGCAAATGGCGTCTGTACGTGCCGAGCGAACTGGCTTACGGCGCTCAAGGCGTTGGCAGCATCCCGCCGCACAGCGTTCTGGTATTCGACGTCGAGCTGCTCGACGTTCTGTAAGCCTATGCCTGTCCCTGTGACAGGCTAATGTGGGAGCCAGCCTGCTGGCGATGGAGCGACCGGGTTTTGTTCAAGACCGAGTTGACACCATCGCCAGCAGGCTGGCTCCCACAGTTTTATCGTACAGGTCATAGTTCTATCTTGTGATGCAGTTCATTGGTCGGGCGCAAGGCCCGGGCATAGCAGAACAGAAACAGATTGCGCACCAGCTCCTTGAGCACCAGCGGCTCGCTGGAATTCAGGCTGCTGACGTCCAGATCCCCCTGATCCTGCAGTTCATGCAAGGCTTCTTCTTCAAGCACCGCACAGACCTCGCCGGTTTCCCGATGGAGGATTCTGAGGTAAGGGTGTGGACGGTCAAGCCAGGCATCGATCAAATAAGTCATCAGTCTCATTTCCATTGATTTGGGGTTCAATGAGAATAATTCTTATTAATCAAATAGCAAGGGCCTATTGGCGGTTTGCGCTTTTTTCCGGGTAAAGATTGCGTAAGGTCAATACGGCTGGCGCCTGGCCATCGCGGGGAGGGGCGCCATCCGGCGCAGAGCGCAGGATGGGCTACAGCAGGATCAGACTTTTCTGACGAACTCGGATTTGAGTTTCATCGGGCCAATGCCGTCGATTTTGCAATCGATATCGTGGTCGCCATCGCACAGGCGTATGTTCTTGACCTTGGTGCCGACCTTAACCACCAGCGAAGTGCCCTTGACCTTGAGGTCCTTGATTACGGTGATGGTATCGCCGTCCTGCAGTACGTTGCCGACCGAATCTTTCTTCACGGTGTCATCGGCCGCCACTTCGGTTTCGCCGCCAGTCGACCACTCGTGGGCGCACTCAGGGCAGATCAGCTGTGCGCCGTCTTCGTAGGTGTATTCGGAATTGCATTTCGGGCAGGGTGGCAACGTGCTCACTAAGGCTCCTTGGATTGAGGATCGCTAAAAGTCGCACATTATATAGGGTTTTGTTCGAAGAGGGTGTCACGGCAAAAGATCGCAGCCTTCGGTAGCTCCTACAGGGTTTTGTGTACACCTGCAGGAGCTGCCGAAGGCTGCGATCTTTGATTTTGCGTTTGCGTTTAATGCGTGCGGGCTACTGCAAACTCGCTCAGCTCAACCAATGCATCGCGGTATTCGCTGGCTGGCAGCGCCTCGAGGCATTTGATCGCGCGGGCTACGTAGTCCCGTGCCAGTTGCGCTGTGTATTCCAGCGAGCCCGAGGCCTCCACTGCTTCGCGGATGCTTTCCAGGTCTTCGATACCGCCTTTCTGGATCGCCCTGCGCACCAGGGCCGCCTGTTCCGGCGTACCTTCGCGCATGGTATAGATCAGCGGCAGGGTCGGCTTGCCTTCGGCCAGATCGTCACCGACGTTCTTGCCCAGGGTTTCAGCGTCGCCCTTATAGTCGAGCAGATCGTCGACCAGTTGGAACGCCACGCCCAGGTGATCACCGAAAGTACGCAGCGCTTCGCTCTGCTCGGCAGTGGCGCCGGCCAGTGCGGCGGCGCTGTGGGTCGAAGCCTCGAAGAGCATCGCGGTTTTGCCGCGGATGACTTCCATGTAGGTTTCTTCGGTGGTGCTGGCATCGCGAACCTTGGACAGTTGCAACACTTCGCCTTCAGCGATGATGCGCGTGGCCTGGGACAGGATCTTCATCACCGGCATCGAGCCCAGTTCGACCATCATTTCGAAGGAGCGGGAATACAGGAAATCGCCGACCAGCACGCTCGGCGCGTTGCCCCACATGGCGTTGGCGGTCGAGCGGCCACGGCGCATGCCGGACATGTCGACGACGTCGTCATGCAGCAAAGTCGCGGTGTGCAGGAATTCGATGGTGGCGGCCAAAAGGCGCATGTCGTCGCCTTCGCGACCCAGGGCTTTGCCACACAGCAACACTAATAAAGGACGCAGACGCTTGCCGCCGGCCGAGGTGATGTAATCGCCGATTTTCGATACCAGCGGTACTCGGGAAGTCAGCTGCTTCTTGATGATGCCGTCGACGGCGCTAAAATCGTCCGCCACCGCGCGGTAGAAAGCTTGGGGTTGCATCAGCGAGAGTCGCTCCAGAAGGGTTGCGCGGCATGCTAGGACCCCCATCCGGACCTGTCAAGGCGCGATGGACGGCTACTTGCAAGCCTGCGGCGCCTTGCGTACAATCGCGCACCCTGAACTTCCTGGGCAGCACCTGCCTTACGCAATTGCAAGCGGGCCTTCCAGCCCCATGCAGCCATGCCAGCCAATACCTCTTCTTATAAAGAGCTGGGTGAGCAGGATTATCGGAGAAATACCATGTCTTATGCAGTAATCGTTACTGGCGGCAAGCAGTACAAAGTCGCCCCAGGTGAATACCTGAAGATCGAAAAACTGGAAATCGCTACCGGCGAATCCGTTACCTTTGATCGCGTTCTGTTGGTTGCCAATGGCGACGACGTAAACATCGGCGCTCCAGTTGTTGCTGGCGCTACTGTTGTGGCTGAAGTGATCTCCCAAGGTCGTCACGATAAAGTCCGCATCATCAAGTTCCGTCGTCGTAAGCACCACATGAAGCGTATGGGCCACCGCCAGTGGTACACCGAGATCAAAATCACCGGTATTCAGGCTTAATTTCAGCCTAATTCCTCACTAGGAGAATTGAACTCATGGCACACAAAAAAGCTGGTGGTAGTACCCGTAACGGTCGCGACTCAGAAGCCAAACGCCTTGGCGTCAAGATGTATGGCGGCCAGAAAATCATTCCGGGCAACATCATCGTGCGTCAGCGCGGCACCCAATTCCACGCCGGTTACGGTGTTGGCATGGGTAAAGATCACACCCTCTTCGCTAAAATCGAAGGCGTGATCAAGTTTGAAGTAAAAGGCGCGTTCAACCGCCGTTACGTGAGCGTTGTCGCAGCTTAATTGCGCAATCGCTGGAAGAGCCCTGTCTTGCGACGGGGCTTTTTCGTTTGTGGGGTGAGTCTCTTGCAAAACTGTTTGTATGGGCTGTCGGCGTGCGATGCAGGTCGTGTTTTGGGGTCGCTGCGCTCATTTTTGCAAGAGTCTTATGTCTTGATTGTTTTTCGGCTCGTCCGTATGGCGAGAGGCGTTGGTTATGAAGTTTGTTGATGAAGTATCGATTCGCGTAAAAGCTGGTGATGGCGGCAACGGTGCCATGAGTTTCCGTCGGGAAAAATTCATCGAGAACGGTGGCCCGAACGGCGGTGATGGTGGTGACGGCGGTTCCATCTACATGATGGCTGACGAAAACCTCAACACCCTGGTGGACTACCGTTACACCCGGCACTTCGATGCCGAGCGTGGCTCCAACGGCGGCAGCACCGACTGCACCGGCAAGAAAGGTGAAGACCTGATCCTGCGCGTTCCGGTCGGCACGACCGTGATCGACTCGGCGACTCAGGAAGTTATCGGCGACCTGACCAAAGCCGGTCAGAAGTTGATGGTCGTGCAGGGCGGTTGGCACGGTCTGGGTAACACCCGTTTCAAATCCAGTACCAACCGTGCGCCACGCCAGACCACACCGGGTAAGCCGGGTGAGCAGCGTGACCTGAAACTGGAAATGAAAGTACTGGCTGACGTGGGCCTGCTGGGCTTGCCGAACGCCGGTAAAAGTACCTTCATCCGTTCGGTCTCGGCCGCCAAGCCGAAAGTTGCCGACTACCCGTTCACCACGCTGGTGCCAAACCTCGGTGTGGTCAGTGTCGATCGCTGGAAGAGCTTCGTCGTCGCCGACATTCCGGGTCTGATCGAAGGTGCTTCCGACGGTGCCGGCCTGGGTATCCGCTTCCTCAAGCACTTGGCGCGTACGCGTCTGTTGCTGCACCTCGTCGACATGGCGCCGCTGGATGACACCAGTGCACCGGATGCCGCGGAAGTGATCGTCAACGAACTGATCAAGTTCAGCCCGTCCCTGGCTGAGCGTGATCGCTGGCTGGTGCTGAACAAGTGCGACCAGATCCTTGAAGAAGAGCACGAAGAGCGCGTCAAGGAAATCGTTGATCGCCTGGAGTGGACCGGTCCGGTCTACGTGATCTCGGCCATCGCCAAGATCGGTACCGAGCGTCTGTGCCACGACATCATGCGTTACATGGAAGATCGTACTGATCGTCTGGCCAATGACCCGGCTTACAAAGAAGAGCTGGCCGATCTCGATCAGCGCATCGAAGACGAAGCTCGCGCGCAATTGCAGGCGCTGGATGACAAGCGTGCCCTGCGTCGTAGCGGCGTGAAGTCGGTCCATGACATCGGCGACGATGATTGGGACGAAGAAGATGTGGATGACGAAGACGGTCCGGAAATCATTTACGTGCGTGACTGATCCGTTGCGATAAACTTGAACGCCGCTCAATCGAGCGGCGTTTTAGTATCTGGAAATCGATCGTTGGTCAGCAATAGCCACGATTAACGTCACGGGCAGTGCCAGGTCGCGCTGTCCTCAAGCTAAGGTTGAAGATGATGCGGAGCAAGGTGACAGGTGCGCAGCGTTGGGTCGTGAAGATCGGCAGCGCTTTGCTGACAGCTGATGGCAAAGGGCTGGATCGCGCGGCAATGAGTGTCTGGGTCGAACAGATGGTGGCCTTGCATGAGGCTGGCGTCGAGTTGGTGCTGGTGTCCTCCGGGGCGGTGGCGGCCGGCATGAGCCGCTTGGGCTGGACTGCACGACCCAGTGCGATGCACGAGCTTCAGGCGGCTGCAGCGATTGGCCAGATGGGGTTGGTGCAGGCGTGGGAATCAAGCTTCGCCGAGCATGGCCGCCACACGGCGCAGATTCTCCTGACTCACGACGACCTGTCCGATCGCAAGCGCTACCTCAATGCCCGCAGCACCTTGCGCGCGTTGGTCGAGCTTAAAGTCATCCCGGTGATCAACGAAAACGACACCGTGGTCACTGACGAAATCCGTTTCGGTGACAACGACACGCTGGCCGCGTTGGTGGCCAACCTGGTGGAGGCTGATCTGTTGGTGATCCTTACCGATCGCGACGGCATGTTCGACGCTGATCCGCGCAACAATCCGGATGCGCAACTGATTTACGAAGCGCGTGCCGATGATCCGAGTCTGGATGCGGTGGCGGGCGGTACGGGCGGTGCGCTGGGGCGTGGCGGCATGCAGACCAAGTTGCGTGCCGCACGGCTGGCTGCGCGCTCTGGTGCTCACACCATTATTGTTGGCGGGCGTATCGAGCGCGTGCTGGATCGTCTGAAGGCGGGCGAGCGCATTGGCACGCTGCTGTCGCCTGAGCGCGGCATGCTCGCGGCGCGCAAGCAATGGCTGGCCGGGCATCTGCAAACGCGCGGCACGCTGGTGCTGGACGATGGTGCGGTGTCGGCGCTGTCTCAAGGTAACAAGAGCTTGCTGCCGGTGGGTGTGAAGCTGGTGCAAGGCAGTTTCCGTCGTGGTGAGATGGTGGTTTGCGTGGCGCCGGATGGTCGTGAGATCGCCCGGGGCCTGGCCAACTACAGCGCGCTGGAAGCACAAAAAATCATCGGTCAGTCGTCGGAAGCGATTGTCGGTTTGCTGGGTTACATGGCTGAGCCTGAGCTGGTTCACCGTGACAATCTGATTCTGGTTTAAGGAAAACTCGATGCGCGTAGCAAAAGGATTGTTGGGTTTGTTGATGGCGCTGCCATTGCTGGCCTCGGCCGAGGAAATCGGTCAAGTGTCGACAGTGTTCAAGCTTGTCGGGCCAAATGACCGGATCGTGGTCGAGGCGTTTGATGACCCGAAGGTCGAGGGCGTGACCTGCTATCTGTCGCGCGCCAAGACTGGCGGAGTGAAGGGTGGGCTGGGATTGGCGGAGGATCGCGCGGAAGCGTCTATCGCCTGTCGTCAGGTCGGGCCGATCAGCTTCAAGGGGGAGTTGAAGGATGGCGATGAGGTGTTCAAGGAGCGCACCTCGCTGGTATTCAAGACCATGCAGGTGGTGCGCTTTCTCGACAAGAAGCGCAATACCCTGGTGTATCTGGTCTATAGCGATCGCTTGATCGAAGGCAGTCCGCAGAATGCGGTGACGGCTATCCCGATCCTGCCGTGGGCCCAGTAGGGGCGAGCTTGCTCGCGAAAAACCAGAGCGCGCCGCGAACATTCAGGCGGCGCACGTAATAGTTGACGACCTTCGCGAGCAAGCTCGCTTCTGCAGTTTTTTTGCGCTCCCATCAAATCGCAGGCAATAAAAAACCGACCCTGAGGTCGGTTTTTTAATGACTACGTCGATTAAGCAGCTTCTTTCAGTGCTTTGACGTGGCCATTCAGACGGCTCTTATGACGAGCAGCCTTGTTCTTGTGGATGATGCCTTTATCGGCCATACGGTCGATAACTGGCACAGCCAGAACGTATGCAGCTTGAGCTTTTTCAGCGTCTTTTGCGTCGATGGCTTTAACTACATTCTTGATGTAGGTGCGAACCATGGAACGCAGGCTGGCGTTGTGGCTGCGACGCTTCTCAGCCTGTTTTGCACGTTTTTTGGCGGAAGGTGAGTTGGCCACCGTCGAGCTCCTCGAAAGACTTTTTAGGAAATAGCAAACAAAATAGGCCGCGAATCATGCCGATGAAGAGAAGTCTTGTCAAGGGCACTTGAAACGTTCCGCTAAGTGGTAGGTATAAAGAGGCGGGATATTTATTTCCGGCGCTTGACCTGTAAACTCGCGAGCTTTGGCTCTGTGCTGCTGCGGCGCGGAGTATCGCATAAGTAGGCGCTTAATTCGCCTGCTGTTTATCGACAGGCACAAATTCCCTCAATGAATCTGCTCAAATCGTTGGCCGCCGTCAGCTCTATCACGATGCTTTCCCGGGTTCTGGGTTTTGTTCGTGACACGCTTATCGCCCGCACATTCGGCGCCGGGATGGCGACAGACGCCTTCTTTATCGCCTTCAAACTGCCCAATCTGCTGCGGCGAATCTTCGCTGAAGGGGCATTCTCACAAGCGTTTGTGCCGATTCTTGCCGAATACAAAAGCCAGCAGGGCGAAGAGGCAACGCGCACTTTCATTGCTTATGTATCGGGCTTGCTGACGCTGGTGCTGGCCGTGGTGACCGCGCTGGGCATGATCGCCGCACCCTGGGTGATCTGGGCCACGGCCCCGGGGTTTACCGACACGCCGGAAAAATTCCAGCTCACCTCTGATCTGCTGCGGGTGACCTTCCCCTATATATTGCTGATCTCCCTGTCATCGCTGGCTGGAGCAATCCTCAATACCTGGAACCGTTTCTCGGTGCCGGCCTTCGTGCCGACCCTGCTCAATGTCAGCATGATCGTGTTTTCGCTGTTCCTCACGCCGTACTTCGATCCGCCGGTCATGGCGCTGGGCTGGGCAGTACTGGTTGGTGGTCTGGCGCAACTGCTCTATCAACTGCCGCACCTGAAAAAGATCGGCATGCTGGTGCTGCCGCGCCTGAACCTGCGTGACACCGGCGTCTGGCGAGTAATGAAGCAGATGCTGCCGGCAATTCTCGGCGTCTCGGTCAGTCAGATTTCGCTGATCATCAACACCATCTTCGCTTCGTTTCTGGTCGCAGGCTCGGTGTCGTGGATGTATTACGCCGACCGTTTGATGGAGTTGCCGTCCGGCGTATTGGGTGTGGCGCTGGGCACCATTCTGCTGCCGACACTGGCGAAAACCTACGCCAGCAAGGATCGTCACGAATATTCGCGAATTCTCGATTGGGGCCTGCGCCTGTGCTTTGTGTTGGTGCTGCCATGCTCGCTGGCGCTGGGGATTCTCGCCGAGCCGCTGACCGTTTCGCTGTTCCAGTACGGCCAGTTCAGTGGCTTCGATGCTGAAATGACTCAGCGTGCGCTGATTGCCTATTCTGTCGGTCTAATGGGCATTATTGTGATCAAGGTGCTGGCGCCGGGCTTTTATGCGCAACAAAACATCCGTACCCCGGTGAAAATCGCGATTTTTACCCTGGTCATCACGCAGTTGTTCAACCTGGTGCTGATTGGCCCGTTGGCTCACGCTGGGCTCGCCTTGGCGATCAGTGCCGGTGCCTGTATTAACGCGGGATTGCTGTTCTATCAACTGCGCAAGCAGCAGATGTATCAGCCTCAGCCGGGTTGGGCCAAATTCGGATTCAAACTGGTCGTGGCGGTGGCGGTGATGTCGGTGGTCTTGCTGGTCGGCATGCATTTCATGCCGGCGTGGGATCAGGGTCATATGCTTGAGCGCTTCCTGCGTCTGGGTGCATTGGTCGCGGCGGGCGTGGTCGCTTATTTCGGTATGTTGCTACTGCTGGGTTTCCGCCTGCGCGACTTCAATCGCAAGGCCTTGAGCTGAGGGTTTTACCCTTTATAAACAGGCGCGGGCCGGCAGTTTTGTCGGCTCGATCACTTTGCGTTACGGTGTTGCCTGTCGTCGACCGTCGGGTGTGGTTATAATCGACCACTTTATGAGCAAGAAGCGCGTTATGCAGCTGGTTCGAGGCCTCCACAACTTGCGCCCCCAGCATCGGGGCTGCGTCGCCACTATTGGCAACTTTGACGGTGTTCACCGTGGTCACCAGGCTATCCTGGCCCGACTGCGTGAGCGTGCGCTTGAGTTGGGCGTACCCAGCTGCGTGGTGATTTTCGAGCCGCAGCCGCGGGAATTCTTTGCTCCCGAGACCGCGCCGGCGCGTCTGGCCCGGTTGCGCGACAAGCTGCAACTGCTGGCCGCCGAAGGCGTTGACCGGGTCTTGTGCCTGGCGTTCAACCAGCGCCTGAGCAAGCTCAGCGCCAGTGAATTCGTTGACACCATCCTCGTGGATGGCCTCGGCGTGCAGCATCTGGAGGTCGGTGACGATTTCCGCTTCGGCTGCGACCGCCTCGGTGATTTCGATTTTCTGATGCAGGCCGGGCAGATTCACGGGTTTACCGTCGAAGCCGCGCAAACCGTCGAGCTGGATGGCATTCGTGTCAGCAGCACGCAGGTGCGCAACGCGTTGGCTGCCGCCGATTTTGCGCTGGCCGAACGTTTGCTCGGTCGCCCGTACCGGATCGCCGGTCGCGTGCTGCATGGCCAGAAACTGGCCCGGCAACTGGGTACGCCCACTGCCAATATTCAACTCAAGCGTCGTCGCGTGCCGTTCACCGGGGTGTATCTGGTGGAGGTCGACATCGACGGCAAGACCTGGCCCGGCGTCGCCAATATCGGCGTGCGGCCCACGGTACAAGGTGATGGCAAGGCCCACCTTGAAGTCCATCTTTTAGATTTTGCCGGCGATCTGTATGACCGGCGTTTGACGGTGGTTTTCCACCAAAAGCTGCGTGAAGAGCAGCGCTTCGCCTCCCTGGAGGCATTGAAAACGGCGATCAATGCGGATGTCGCCACCGCCCGTGCACTAGCCGCACCTAGCGCCCATCGCTAATGAAGAGCCTTAAATGACCGACTATAAAGCCACGCTTAACCTTCCGGACACCGCCTTCCCAATGAAGGCCGGCCTGCCACAGCGCGAACCGCAGATTCTGCAGCGCTGGGACAGTATTGGCCTGTACGGAAAGTTGCGCGAGATTGGCAAGGATCGTCCGAAGTTCGTTCTGCATGACGGCCCTCCGTATGCCAACGGCACGATCCACATCGGTCACGCACTGAACAAGATTCTCAAGGACATGATCATCCGCTCGAAGACCCTGTCGGGCTTCGACGCGCCGTATGTTCCGGGTTGGGATTGCCACGGTCTGCCGATCGAACACAAGGTTGAAGTGACCCACGGCAAGAACCTCGGTGCGGACAAGACCCGTGAACTGTGCCGTGCCTACGCCACCGAGCAGATCGAAGGGCAGAAGTCCGAATTCATCCGTCTCGGCGTGCTGGGCGACTGGGCCAACCCGTACAAGACCATGGATTTCAAGAACGAGGCCGGTGAAATCCGCGCCCTCGCGGAAATCGTCAAGGGCGGTTTCGTGTTCAAGGGCCTCAAGCCAGTGAACTGGTGCTTCGACTGTGGTTCGGCCCTGGCCGAAGCGGAAGTCGAGTACGAGAACAAAAGTCGTCGACCATCGATGTGGCGTTCCCGATTGCCGATGAAGCCAAACTGGCTGCCGCGTTTGGCCTGCCGTCGCTGGGCAAACCTGCTTCTATCGTGATCTGGACCACCACCCCGTGGACCATCCCGGCCAACCAGGCGCTTAACGTTCACCCGGAATTCAACTACGCCCTGGTCGACGTCGGCGACAAGCTGCTGCTGCTGGCTGAAGAGCTGGTCGAGTCGTGCCTGGCCCGCTACAGCCTGGAAGGTTCGGTCATTGCGACCACCACCGGTAAAGAACTGGAACTGATCAACTTCCGCCACCCGTTCTATGACCGTCTGTCGCCGGTGTACTTGGCTGACTACGTCGAGCTGGGTGCTGGCACCGGCGTGGTTCACTCCGCTCCGGCCTACGGCGTAGACGACTTCGTGACCTGCAAGAAATACGGCATGGTCAACGACGACATTCTCAATCCGGTGCAGAGCAACGGCGTTTACGTGCCGTCGCTGGAATTCTTTGGCGGCCAGTTCATCTGGAAGGCCAACCCGGCCATCGTCGACAAGCTGACCGAAGTCGGTGCGCTGATGCACACCACCGTCATCGAACACAGCTACATGCACTGCTGGCGCCACAAGACTCCGCTGATCTATCGCGCGACTGCGCAGTGGTTCATCGGTATGGACAAAGAGCCCACCAGCGGCGACACCCTGCGCAAGCGGGCGATCAAGGCCATTGAGGAAACAAAGTTCGTCCCGGCCTGGGGCCAGGCGCGCCTGCACTCGATGATCGCCAACCGTCCGGACTGGTGCATCTCCCGCCAGCGCAACTGGGGCGTGCCGATCCCGTTCTTCCTGAACAAGGAAAGCGGCGAGCTGCACCCACGCACCGTCGAGCTGATGGAAGAAGTCGCCAAGCGCGTTGAAGTCGAAGGCATCGAAGCCTGGTTCAAGATGGACGCTGCCGAACTGCTCGGCGACGAAGCGCCGCTGTACGACAAGATCAGCGACACCCTCGACGTCTGGTTCGATTCGGGCACCACGCACTGGCACGTCCTGCGCGGTTCGCACCCGATGGGTCACGAGAGCGGCCCGCGTGCCGACCTGTACCTGGAAGGTTCCGACCAACACCGTGGCTGGTTCCACTCGTCGTTGCTGACCGGTTGCGCCATCGACAACCATGCGCCGTACCGCGAACTGCTGACGCACGGTTTCACCGTCGACGAAGCCGGCCGCAAGATGTCCAAGTCGCTGGGCAACGTGATCGCGCCGCAGAAAGTCAACGACACCCTGGGCGCCGACATCATGCGTCTGTGGGTCGCGTCGACCGACTACTCCGGCGAGATGGCGGTTTCCGACCAGATTCTGCAACGCAGTGCGGACGCTTACCGGCGTATCCGTAACACCGCGCGCTTCCTGCTCTCGAACCTGAGCGGTTTCAACCCGGCCACCGACATCCTGCCGGCGGAAGAAATGCTCGCGCTGGATCGTTGGGCGGTCGACCGCACCCTGCTGCTGCAACGCGAGCTGCAAGAGCACTACGGCGAATACCGTTTCTGGAACGTCTACTCGAAGATCCACAACTTCTGCGTGCAGGAGTTGGGCGGTTTCTACCTCGACATCATCAAGGACCGTCAGTACACCACTGGCGCCAACAGCAAGGCCCGCCGTTCGGCGCAAACCGCGCTGTTCCACATCTCTGAAGCGCTGGTGCGCTGGATCGCGCCGATCCTCGCCTTCACCGCCGACGAACTGTGGGAATACCTGCCGGGCGAGCGTAACGAATCGGTCATGCTCAATACCTGGTACGAAGGCCTGACCGAATTGCCGGCCGACGTTGAACTGGGCCGCGAGTACTGGGAGCGCGTCATGGCGGTCAAAGTCGCGGTCAACAAAGAGATGGAAATCCAGCGCGCGGCCAAAGCCGTCGGTGGCAACCTGCAAGCCGAAGTGACGCTGTACGCCGAAGACGCCCTGAGCGCCGATCTGGCCAAGCTGAGCAACGAACTGCGCTTCGTCCTGATCACCTCGACCGCCAGCGTGGCGCCTTTTGTCCAGGCCCCGGCGGACGCGGTAGTCACCGAAGTCAGTGGCCTGAAACTGAAGATCGTCAAGTCCGCCTTCGCCAAGTGCGCCCGTTGCTGGCACTGCCGCGAAGACGTCGGCGTGAACCCGGAGCATCCGGAAATCTGCGGTCGTTGCGTCGACAACATCAGCGGCGCTGGCGAGGTTCGTCACTATGCCTAATGCCATTGGCCGTTTCGGACGGTTGAGCTGGCTTTGGTTGAGCGTGCTGGTTCTGGTCATCGACCAGGCCAGCAAGTTCTACTTCGAAGGCAAGCTCGAAATGTTCCAGCAGATCGTGATCATTCCGGATTACTTCAGCTGGACCCTGGCCTACAACACCGGCGCTGCTTTCAGCTTCCTGGCTGACAGCTCCGGCTGGCAGCGCTGGTTGTTCGCCCTGATCGCTATCGTGGTCAGTGCAGTGCTGGTGGTGTGGCTCAAGCGTCTGGGACGCAACGAAACCTGGCTGGCCATCGCTTTGGCGCTGGTGCTGGGCGGGGCGCTGGGCAATCTGTATGACCGCATAGCCCTGGGCCATGTGATCGATTTCATTCTGGTGCACTGGCAGAACCGCTGGTACTTCCCGGCATTCAACTTCGCCGACAGCGCCATTAGCGTGGGTGCGGTGATGCTGGCGCTGGATATGTTCAAAACCAAGAAAACCGAAGAGGCCGTTCATGACTGAACAGGTATTGGCTGAGCAACGCATCGGCCAGAACACGGAAGTCACTTTGCACTTTGCATTGCGCCTGGAGAACGGCGACACCGTCGACAGTACGTTCGACAAAGCCCCGGCGACCTTCAAGGTCGGCGATGGCAACCTGCTGCCGGGTTTCGAAGCGGCGCTGTTCGGTTTCAAGGCCGGCGACAAGCGCACGCTGACCGTCGAGCCGGAAAACGCCTTCGGCCAGCCTAACCCGCAGAACGTGCAGATCATCCCGCGCTCGCAGTTCGTCGACATGGAGCTGTCACCAGGTTTGCTGGTGATCTTCAACGATGCGGCCAATACTGAGCTGCCGGGCGTGGTGAAAGAGTTCGATGACACGCAAGTGACCATCGACTTCAACCACCCGCTGGCAGGCAAGACGCTGACCTTTGACGTCGAAATCATCAGCGTCGTATCGCTGTAACTAACAAATCGGCTTTCTGTAGGAGCGAGCTTGCTCGCGATGGTCGTCAACGATAACGCTTACATCCTGGATGTACGCGGTGCTCTGCTCGTTTTTCGCGAGCAAGCTCGCTCCTACAGGGCAAGACACGAGGCACAGCATGCAAATCAAACTCGCCAACCCCCGTGGCTTCTGCGCCGGCGTGGACCGGGCGATCGAAATCGTCAACCGCGCTCTGGAAGTCTTCGGGCCGCCGATCTACGTGCGCCATGAAGTGGTGCACAACAAGTTTGTCGTCGAAGACCTGCGCAGTCGTGGCGCGATCTTCGTCGAAGAACTGGATCAGGTGCCGGACGATGTCATCGTCATCTTCAGTGCCCACGGCGTTTCTCAAGCCGTGCGTACCGAAGCCGCCGGCCGTGGCCTGAAAGTGTTCGACGCCACCTGCCCACTGGTGACCAAGGTGCACATCGAAGTGGCGAAATACAGCCGCGACGGTCGTGAATGCATCCTGATCGGCCACGCCGGGCACCCGGAAGTCGAAGG
>NZ_JAEKEG010000138.1 GCF_016651255.1 Pseudomonas sp. TH10 | reverse complement strand
CGAGCTGCTGGACGAGTAGGTGGTGTACTAGCCCGCTGCCTTCAGTAGTGGAGCCCGGCGCCTTGCCGGAAATCGACACCGCGCCCAGTTGCAACGCCTCTTCTGAACGGGCCACCAGGGTGTAGTTGCCGCTGGCATTGCGGCTGGCTTCCAGGCCGCTGCCGGCGAGCAACATGGCCAGCGCCTTGGTCCACATCGTAGCGACCTTGCAGCCCCTGAGTGGTCTGGCCCTCCGTCAATGGCGCGGGGTAGGACAGCAGGATGTGGGCGCTCTGGCCGAAGCGAGTGAGCGCCGGGGCCAATGGGCCTGCAGGAATATCAAACTCCTGCTGCGCCTGTTCGGCAGCTTCGGCCCAGCTCGGCGCGATCAGTAACGGCGCGGCTGCTGCCATGCAGGCAACGCCCTGAACCACGGCGCAGGCCAGTTTGTGCTTGAGAGAAAGTGCCAGACCCGGCCGTTGCATGCAGTGAAATCCACGAGTGATACCCCAATGAAAATAAGTGTCTCGGGGTTTAAGTCTCGCGAGATTCGAAAACGGACCACCCAAGCGCAAAAAAATGTCTCAGGCCTGCCGGGGCTGCAACGTGACCCAGTAGCGGGTGAATTGCCGGACGTCGAGCTGCAGGGTATCGGCGACGGCGAAAATGATGCGCTCGGTGTTCGCCAGGGGAAAGGTTCCCGACACCGGCACATTGGCCAGCCTCGGATCACACGCCAGGTGCCCGCGTCGATAGCGGCTCAGCTCAGCCAGAAACTCCTGCAGCGGCTGCGCTTGGGCCACCAGCATGCCCTGGCTCCAGGCAGGGGCATTCAGCGCAGCGGCGCGTCGGGTAATGGCCCCTTCTGCGTTGAAGCTCAACTGCTCGCCAGCCTGCAACGTCATTGCCAGTTGGCGCCGGGCCATCGGGTTGATCACCAGCGAGCCCTGATAAACGCTGACCTGCGTCACCCCCGCGCGCTGCCTCACACTGAAGCGCGCCAACGCCGCATCAATACGTCCTTCAGCGGTTGTCACCGACAACGGGCGACCGTCGGCCATCTTGTCCCGGGTGATCAACATCTCCCCGCGTAACAGCTTGATGCGCCGCGCCTCGCGCTCAAACACCACATTGATCGCACTGTCGGTATTGAGCTCAACCTCGGTATTGTCTGCGAGTACGTAACGTTGCTGTTCGCCGACCTGGCTGTGGTAATCCGCCGTCAGGTCTTGCAGCACTGCGGTGTCCTTCATGCTCCAGGCGCCAGCACCGGCTGCCAACACCAAGCCAAGCTGCTTGAGCGCTGTGCGTCGAGACAGGGTGGGTCGCAAGGCGGCATGAGCCAAGGGGCGCTGGTTGGGCGAGCGCATCTCGCTCATGCGCTGCGCGAGCGCTTCGGCTCGCTGCCAGGCGCGCTCGTGCAGGGGATGGGCCTGGCGCCAGTTCATGCAGGCCGCCAGGGTTTCCGCGCTGGCCCCAGGCTCCTGCAGCTCCAGCTGCCAGTGCATGGCCTGTTCGGCGATATCGCCAGGGATGGACGGACTCACGTCGGGTCCAGGCTGCTATCGAGCATGATGCACAACGCCCCGGCCTTGACGATGTAACGCTTGACCGTGGTGATCGACACCGCGAGCCGCTGGGCGATATCGGCGTGACTCAACCCATCCACCTGCGACCACAAAAAGCCTCGCGCACCGGCCGCTCCAGGGATTCAAGAGCAGCGTCCAGGGCAATCAAGGTCTCCAGCAAAATCGCCTGGGTCTCCAGGCTCGGCGCGGTCAACTCGGGCATCGCGGCCAGTGCTTCCAGGTAAGCGCGTTCGAGCTTTTGCCGACGGTAGTGATTGGATAAAACACTCTGCGCCACTTTCGCCAGGAACGTGCGCGGCGCATGCAACTCTGGCACCTGCTCCTTGGCCAGCAGGCGCATAAAGGTGTCCTGCGCCAGGTCTGCGGCGCTTTGGGAGCAATCAAGCCGGCGCCGCAGCCAGTTCTGCAGCCAGCTGTGCTGTTGTTGGTACAGCGTGGCCAGGTCGCAGAAGCTGGTTTGAGAGGGGGATGACATGAGGTGGAGGCGCCGGATGAGTAAATATCACAAATGATAATACTTATCATATAGATCGACTGGGTATGGTGGCAAGTGACGGTGGGAGGCAGGGCTGGCGTCCGTTTTTTAAAACGTCTAATTGGCATAATGTCACGTATCCGATACATTTAACTGTAAATGTCTCGGATACTGAACATGGATCATGCGCTTATTATTGGCCGCCTAAGCAAACAAATACGTGAAAAACGTACTAGTCGGGGCCTGACTCAGGCGGATCTCGCAGATCTTGCTGGATTGACGCGGCAGAAAGTCATCGCTGTCGAAAAGGGGACGTTGTCTGTGAGCATGATTGCGTATGCGCGGGTGCTCGGGGCGCTGGATTGCGAGTTTTCGGTGATTCCGGCGCGGATGCCGACGCTGGATGAACTGGGGGATCTGTTTTGAAAAGCATGGCATCACTCAATGTGAAACGCCGGAAGGCAAATCTTAGAAGTGTCCCGCGCCACTGTTGCCTATGACAGTGGCACGGCGTTGCGAGATGGACATTAGAGGTAAATTTACCGGCTAAGTCCGTTGGCATGTTCGACTGATGGCATCAGCACTGGCATATCCCGCCATCGAATCCAGGCGTTGTTTTGCCAATGCAAAAGACTCACGGAAAGTCCCGCCCACTGTAACGTGGTGAGCGACGGCCCATTCTCTGCTGCGCTGGTTGTGGTTCTTCGTAGTGCGGGAATGACCTCATGCGTCAACCACTGCCGAAGGTTTCGGTTTTCGGGGATGTGGTGATAGATCATGAGCGCATACACGCCGGATTCGCTCACCATCAACGTATCCTGAATTCCACCGTGGTAGTTCAGCCGAAGAAAACGATACTGGTCAGTGTCGAGCTTGCGAATCAGGCGCTCGTTCAGGGGATAGCCCATAAGCCGGCCGAGATCGACAACGCTAAACCAGGGTTGAGAATCCAATATCAATGCATGGATGAAACGATTGTTGCGCGTGAACCGCGTGGGTTCGAGATGTTCGTTCATTTTGAATTTCCCACTAGAGGTGATAACACCGCCTCCTGACGCCAATCAGGGTGGGCGGAACCGTATGGGTTGGCGTACCGGCTAGTTGGACCCCGGCGCATCCGAGGATGCCCACATACGGCCCGCCCATAACAGGCAGCCACATGTAGGACACGAAAAAGCCGCGACAGCGGCTTTTGTGTCTTCCGAACCAGACAGGACGCCAATCCTGTATCGCTAATGGGTAGCGATTAAGAAACCTTACTGCTTGATGCATGCAAGAGCAAGGTCTTAGGAACACTGGTGCGCCGCACTGAGAGCATCCGACCGGCGAACTTTGCATCGCTTTACGGTGTTGCCGTATCTTTTTGCCATTCCAAGAGGAGATCAGTGATGGACCATGAAATAGAAAGCTTTCAGAAGGACTTGCTGGCTTCGGTACGTCAAATGAAGGCTGGCAAGACCGCACGTACAACCGAGGTGAAGCTTTCTACTGCGGCTGAGGCCAGGGCTAAAGTCGGCGTGTCCCAACGTGCCTTTGCGCAGCTACTGGGCGTCAGCCTGCGCACGCTGCAGGATTGGGAGCAAGGTCGTCGACGACCTACTGGTGCGGCACAGACATTGTTACGGGTTGCCAGTCAGCACCCGGAAGCGTTGCGAGACCTCCAGTCGATCTGACGCCCACCAGGCGTCATCTCGTGGATCGCAGGATTCAATCCAAGGCTGTCAGTGGTTGCAGGGGAGGAAAGCTCGCGATACCCTTTCGCCGTCGCTGCAAACTCAGCGACCGGGTGTGGAAACCCGAGTAATTCAAGGCGCAACAGCGCTCCCATCATGTCTGCAGGCCTTTTTATGCCTGCGGCGTGAGTTATGGCGGCTGTGCGTGGGACGTCTTCGGGCGTGCCGGTTTCCTTGATTACCGGTTTTCCACCCTGCGCACAGCTGTCACCCATTCGTGTGGAAACGAACGTGGCAGCTCCTCATATCAAGGAGTTGGATAATGCGCAGAATTAAACCGTACGAAGTTTGGCTTCCCCCTCTTCGCAGTTCCCAGTGGCGTAACGCCCCACCTTCCACCCTCGGCCACTGCATCTCCCTCTCCGGAGGTGGCAAATGACCGACAATCCCGAACTCAAAACCATCGGCTTCACCCCAGCGATCTACCTCGGTAATCAAGCGATGTTTCACGTCATTGGTGGCGTGCCCATTGGTGATGCGTTGTCGATGGCTTCGGATTTTCTTTGCCTTGCCAAGTCGCTGACTGAGGATGCGGCTTATGCGAAGGACAATGGGCGGCATGCTTGGGCTGCGCATTATTTGGCGGCTATGAGTAAGGCGCTGGTTGATGATTCGTTGAAGGTTTTGATGCGGGAGCGGGGGATTCTGGGGGTTAGTCAAAGGTGGACATGCGATGGTGCTGGGTCATTTGGATTTGTTGTGGATGATCTGGCGCTTACGCGGGCAAGCCCGCTCCCTCAGGAGGTGGTGTTTGGGGGGGGCTTTTTTCGCTGATTAGTAATTGAAGTGGGGTGAGGCTGGGGATCGTCATCACGAATTTTGATCCGCAGTGCGTCGAAGACAATCACCGGGTACATTGGGTCAAGCGGACGTTGCTGCCAAGCACTCACCTCTTCCAGAGCTGCATCGGAAACGCCTGTTCCGTAGGGCTCAGGCAGAAATGCGCGAATCTCACGAACCGTCACACCACGGGCATATATGGCAATGATCTTGTCACCGAAGCCGGTAAAACGGCGCTTGTGCTTGGGGATCTGAATCGGCGCAAAGCTAACGTCGCGGTCTCTGGGGATGTCAGCGCAAAGCTTTCCGTCATCGGTCAACACGGTCTTCCCGCTCTTACCGTTGCGTTGGTCGCTCGACTCTCCAGGGTCGGGATCCCAAACGGGAGACCAGAACGCCAGGAACTCAAAAGCTTCCTGTGAAAGCCAATGGCCCTGAAACTTTGATCTCACTGAATTCCAGGCACAAAAAGACGTCCTTAAACGTCTTTTTTCGTTGATTTGGTGCGACCGGGGGGATTTGAACCCCCGTCCGCCAGTATTCCGCTGTAGGAAAAAGGGGGCGGATTTATTTTCCATAAAGGGCCGAAAGATAGATCCGTTCCCTTTTCCCAGTCTGCTGACGACGCTGGCGTTTTACGGACGTGCGCGGCTGGAGGTGCCAGTGACGCAGGCGCGATCGCGATCACCTGATGGGGAGCTTTCGCAAGCAGAATCGCTCCCCAATGAATGAGCACCAATGATTCCCCGAAGGAGCTGTCGAGTGAAACGAGGCTGCGATCTATTTTCCTGCAGACAAACAAAGCCCGCGGGAGGGCGGGCAAACCGTAGTTTCCTGAATCAGCGTAGCCAATGTGCCGGTTGGCGCCGTTCAGTGCGGTGAAGAAAAATCATCCGCACTACACACTACCCATCAAGCTCAGAAGTCGGACATGAAGCTGGTCATCACAATGCGTTGCGCGCCGTAGTTCGCCGAGCGCGCGGGGGCGCTCTATTAAGCGTGATCAAACACATTGTTGAGATTCAGAGTGCCTGGTTGGCCACCTACACGATGATCTCCGTTACTTCGGCGCGCGTCAGAGCGGTGATTGGCATCCAGGTTGGTTCATGGGTGATGGTGTTGCCCACGTACTGGAGAGCAATTGGCGGATGCGCAGCCTATCAAGGCAGCTAACCCTAGGATACGCATAGATAATCGTACCAATTAATGAAATAGGAGACGGTGCCGATTCATCTAGGGTGGGATTGCGCTTGCAGTGCTATCACCTGATCCGTCACAGCTATGGAGGCACCCTTGACTGAATCGCTACTCAAATCTTCATCCGGCAACCGTCTTGACGCAATAATGAAGGCGCTCACTCATGCGAGCAACATGGCTCTCGAACACTGTGATATGCCGCTCAGCCGGATGCCGGAGTACTTCATGGCTGTGCATGTTGCCCACCACTTTGCTAATGCCTTCAGCAACTTTGGCTACCGAATGGAAGCTTCGGTAAAGGAGACGTTGATCGATGCCGGAGTGGAAGAGGATGAAATCAATGCATTGCTCGAAAATGAGCAGCTTCGGGGCAATGGTCGCTTCGACTTGATCCTGCGAACCGGTCGCAGGGGCGTGCCAGCGCATGTCCTTGAGTTCAAGCGCGGCTCGCGCAGTGATCACCTTTTCAAGGATCTGGTGCGGCTTGCCTATGTGAGCAGGACAGTACGTGAGGGCTCAAGGCTCGAGACTAATTACTTGGTGTTCACTACTAAAGTCAAAAGAGCGCCTGCTCACGATGCTCAGTGACCAGGAAGCAGAGCATCATGCCCAGTACCCTCGCGGTCGCGGAAACGTCAATTATTCGCTCCAGAGATATCAAGCTATACCGCATTGGGCTAAGGATGATGCCAAGCGGGGGGATACACACATGGCGGTTGCAGTGTTCGAAGTGAAATACAAGCATTAGCGAAATACAGTCGCCCCGGCACCGTTTGCGAAATTATATCAAGCAAGGTCTTCAACGCCGAAGTATCAAGTGCGCTATTGACAACCCCATTGGCTCGCTGCGGGAGCACTGGTACTGAAGCGTTTTGCTACATCCGCAGCGGTTCAACACCAGCGTGTCCCGTTAGCGATGCCAGAAATTGGAATGCCAATAACACGTCGAAACCAGCTCAGGAGCGAACCAATAGAGCGAGCTCCGCCTCAATACTCTGGATTTTTCTCTGGAGCTCCAGCTTTCGCCTCTCAATTTCTTCGGGCTCCTCTTCGACTTCTAGGTCATGCCACTCATCTGGGTCTGCAGACAGAGTGACTTTCATGTTAAATCCATGATGATCACTAGCCTGTTTGATCTGCGCCGCAAGCGCTCCGCGTTCGTTGTCGTTCCCGTGCTGAATGAACATGTGCGCGGCAACGGAGTACAGCTGTCCAGTCTTCGGGGGCGTGCTGAATATCCATGCTGGCAAGCAACGACGCCGATTCGTATTATTTGAAGAATTGGGTACTGACTCGACTTCAAAGCGCAGGGGCTCCGACTCTCGAGCTACTGGAGTTACTGCGTAGCCTTCAGCAAGAGGATTGATATGTCTAGTTTTCTACTAGGTCAGAGCGACAGTAAGGAGCCTGTAGGAAAACACGAATCCGGACTTTATGCTGGTCGGAGTTTCACTCTTAAGGTGGGGCGGTAGAATGAAAGCCGTTATGGGCATCGGCGAAATTGGAAAAAAGGCTCGAATGCTTGAGCCAGGTAACGCCAATTCCAAGAGTTCTCGACTCGAGTAAAACTACAAACTGACCGCGCTTCTGACGGAGGCGCGGCTCGTCTGCAACCCCTTAAGACACCGCAGTCAACGGCGGTGCTCCTTCTTCCCCAACCGCTAGCGTAATCGAACTCTCCAGTTCCAGATTTGCCCGCTCCAACAGTTCCGCTGGTAACTCCTTCTGCACTGACACTCCCAATTCCTTGAACTCCGATGCTTGTTTGATCAAGTTGCCCTTACCGGTATAGAGCTGTCCCAAAGCCTTGTCATAAGTTTCCTTGGCCTTATCCAGCTGATTGCCCACGGCTTGCATGCTGGTCAAAAAGCCATGCAGCTTCTCGTAGAAGCGCTGAGCCCGGTTGGCCAGTTCTGCAGTGTGCTTGTTGCGATCTTCAAAGCTCCATAGCTGCTTGACGATTTTCAAACTGGTCAACAGGGTAGTCGGCGTGGCCACCAGTACGTTGCGCTCGATCGCCCGCTGAAACAGAGATTCATCGTGGCGCAGGGCTTCGACGTAGGCAGACTCAATAGGGATAAACATGATCACAACTTCCGGCGAGTTCAGTCCCGCGAGGCGATGATAGTCCCTGTCAGCCAGCTCATTGATCCGGTCACGCACGGCGGAGGTGTGGGCGGCCAGCGCCTGGGCGCGAATGAGGTCATCCTCGGCATTGATGTAGTCGGTATAGGCGACCAGTGATGTCTTGGCATCGATGATCAGGTGTTTGTTCTGTGGTAGATAGACGATGGCGTCCGGACGTTGGCGGCCATCATCAGTGTTGAAGCTCACCTCGCGCTTGTAGTCCGTGCCCAGGCGCAGGCCGGAGTTGTCTAGAACATTTTCCAGCATCAGTTCGCCCCAGTTGCCCTGAACTTTCTTCTGGCCGCGCAGGGCTGTTGTCAGCTTTTCCGCCTGATCGGTAATGTCTTTGTTCAGGCTCTGCAGGTTTTTGAGCTCGGTTCGCAGTTCGACCCGCTGCTCAGCATCCTTGGTGTGAATGTCCTCGATGCGCGAACGGAAGCCTTTCATCTCAGTCTGTAGGGGGCAATCAGATTGTTGATGCTTTCTTGGTTCAGTTCCTTGAAAGCTTTACCTTTGCGCTCCAATACGTCGTTGGCCAGGCGCTCGAACTCCTTGGTCAGGCTCTCTCGGTTCTCGTTCAGCTGCTTGAACTGTGCGTCGAAACTTTGCTGCTTTTCCTGCAAAGAGGTGTTGAGTTTTACGTGAGCGTTGTCCAGGGCAGCGTAGTTCTCCTGAACAGTTTTGAGATCAGCCTTGGAGGCCTCCCACCATGATTTGTAGCTGCTCAGCTCGTTTTGCTTTTCCTGTAGCTGGGTCTCCGCTTGCTTGAGCAGTTCGCGCGTTTCTCCCAGTTGCGATGCGGTCAGTTTGTGTTGGGTCTCGGCTGTCGTTAGCTGAGTTTCCAATTTGTCACGCTGTTGGTCGCGCTCGGTCAAACGCTCAGTGAAGATGCCCGCGTTGTTGGTAATTTGCTCTTGCAGCTTGGCAGCGGTCTCTTGGGCCTTGGAATTGCTCTCACGGGCAGCCTGTTCTGACTGTTGCGCGCGTCTGAGCTCGGTATTATGACTAGTGATTTCCGTATCCAGCTTGCCAAGTTGTTCCTTGCTGTTGTCCCGCTCTGTTTCAAGACGTCCACACGCGATATCGAGGGCAGCTTTTTGCTCTGACAGCTCAACAAGCTTCGTCTCCAGTCGGACTATTCCAGCTTCGGCCTGCTTTAAACTGGCGCGGGTGATTTCAAGGTCAGTAAACGACTGTTGCTCGTTGCGCTGCGCACGCCAAGTGGCGAGCACCCATGCGAAGATGAACGCGGCGAGAGGTATTGCGACCAACATCCATTTTTGTTCCACGATAAATCTCCTGAGTCTAGATTGCTTTCAAGAAGTAGGCTTCCGCCAACGACGAAGACGCCTTTTACTATTTTCCTGCCACCTTTTGATTGTGCCGGGTCCATGGCGACGCGTTTCCATACTCAGGAGCTTGCGCGACAGTATGCGTCGTGCTCGAGGTGGTAGATAATTATGGGGCGCAGTGCCGAGAATATATGACAACCTCGCCATAGTGGCCAATTGCTTTCGGCATTCTAGGGGAGTGGTTCATGATGATTGATCATGAAATGCTTGCTAACGATGTTGCCGTTAACGGCCCGGATTAATCAGCGTCTTACCTCTCTTAACTCATTTGTCGATTTCCAACACCGCCGACCACCTTAGAGGTGGCTGGCCAATGCCTGAGTCATAAAACCAAGGCCTCAACTCCTTAAAATCAGTCACCACGATTTGCTGAGCTTCTGGCTTGTGGACGAGATGCTTTGGATCGATCTACAACTCTGCAAAATTATTTTACTAACGCTCCGCAGCTCGTAATCCCCAGTTGTCCATGAATCATTCCGAGGTCCGTTTGGATGATCATCTCCCGCGCTTGGGTCAAGCCCTTATCTGGCCTATTGATGACGGTTACTTTAACCGTCGCTGCAGTGATAATGGTCGTTTCAGCGATCTGACGCGTCTAACGCAGAATCGTCGGGGAAGCCTGCTCGAAATGTTTACCTGTGCGCACGTCCAGCCTTGGCGACGGCGTCTCGGGGGCTTAATGTGCAGGGAAATTGGCAAACATGGGGCTGACGTAGCTCAATGAATGGTTAGGCCTTGGTTGTAGAAAGTGGTCTGGACGATTGATGCCGATGTGAGCAGAAGGATCCGGCAAAGTGTTTGAAACCTTCAAAGAACTCGAGGAACAATCATGACTTGGGTCATCCCTAAGGCCACCGCTTATGGCGGCATCCTCTTGAACTCCGGTGGTCAGGTTCTCCTGCGGGAGCCAGCCAATCATTACGATGGGTATGCCTGGACATTTGCCAAGACGCGGCCCCAGGGCGATGAGACTCCGGAGCATACTGCTCGTCGCGGAGTGCGAGGGAAATTGGGCACGATGCAAAGGTCGTTGGCGTGCTACCAGGTGTCTATAAGGGTGGGACAACAACCAACGCATATTTCTTGATGATTCCCGGCCATGGGCATGGTTCGGTCAGTCACGAGACCCAAAGCATTCGCTGGGCAAGCTACGAAGAAGCACGGGTGTTGATAAAATTGACCACTAACCACGTAGGCCGGCAGCGTGACCTACAGATACTCGAGGCCACTCAGCGGTGGCTGGAGGTCAATTACAAAGGTGTGATTGCGTTTGAGCAAAGAGGCTCAAGCGGGTGGGCCATCAAAGGAGATTGGATGACCGAGGAAATGCCCGACCGTTTTGTGACGTTGCCCTTGGATTTCTATCTTGGACCTAAGGACGCTGAGGCGATCCGCAAAGGTTACATTCCGTCTGCGATGGAAGAGAAATGGTTTAGCTATTTCGTGGACAACAAGCTTTACCAGCACCGGAGCTGGACAGGCTTCATGATTGATAGAGTCAGTTTTGTCGAGGAACGGGGGGATTGCGCGCGGTGCAAGCGGATGTGAATAGGGAGCCCGAGCAGTACTCACAAACAGACGATGCAGAAGATGTCGCTCGCATTGAACTGATGGTTCGCAAATTGGCTGAGCAGATTCAAAGTTTTCGACACTGATCAAATCGCAGAGAGGCTGGAGGGGATTTGTACAGTATTCGGAGAGCACACACCCGATAAGCCTATCGGATATCTTAGGTCAGGGATCCATTGATCGCGTCCATCTTTACGACGATCAAGGCTCAGGCTAAGGTGCTGGCATAAGGACATGATTCTCTAACATTTGTCCACGGAAGGTTCCTGATTTGCTGTAGTGAAATTACCGCCCTTCCTTTCCGACTTTGTTGTGCCCTGAAAAACGCGTGCCGAGCAAGTGCTGTCATCGATCACCAACGGGATTGGTGATTGACGCATCAATGTGGGTTTGCAGGCGTCCCGAACATCAAAAAATTGCAAAATTGAAGGCGGAAAGTATGGATTTTTCGACGCTGTTGCATCTATGGGGTGCTGCAAGCACCGAGCAGCTGATCGCGCCAATAACGGTAGTTGGCTTCGTTTTCATTTTGTGCGCTTGGTATTTTGTTCGTTATTTTTGTCCATCCTTCAAACTTAGCAGTCAGCTAAAAAAACTGACTAAACGTGTGCAGGGTGTGAAAGCGCTCGCCCCGTCTCAACGGCGCTCTGAATTGGAGCGACTGTTCAATGGAAGCAAGCTGGAGCACTCCTGGCACGAGTACGCTGAAACGCTGCACGACCAGTTTGAGTTTCAAGAAGGAGAACAGGTTCTTGTCCGGTCGCGCGCCACCGCCGGAGCCGCGCATTTCTTCTCGCCTCAAAGCGTGGTTGATACCCCGCTGGGAACCGAGTTTTATAAACACCTGCCTGGTATTTTGACCGGCATCGGTATTGTCGGAACCTTCTTCGGCTTGATGCTAGGCCTACAGCATTTTGATCCAAGTACCCCTGAGCAGGTAAATGCCAGCGTCGATAAGCTGCTCAAGGACGTGTTATTTGCGTTCATCGGCTCCTTTATTTCTATCATGGCCTCTATAGCCGTCACGATTACTGAAAAGTGGCGTTTGGGCCAATGCTACAGGCTTCTTGAAGCGTTCAACGAAACCATCGACGGGCTTTTCGACAGCGGTGTCGGTGAGGAATATCTGGCGGAGCTCGTGCGCTCGAGTGCTGAAAGCTCCGTGCAAACCCGACAGCTCAAGGACAGCCTGGTAACCGATCTGCGGGAAATGCTGCAGAACCTTGTTGATACCCAAGTCCGCGAAAGCCTCAAATTAGCGGATACCTTGTCAACGACTTACCGTGACTCTGGGCAGTTGTTGGCCGATCAGGTAAGCAGTGCGATTGAGAACAGTCTCAAATCCCCCTTGAAGCTATCGCGGGTGCGGTTCAGGCCGCCAGTGGCGATCAGTCAGGGCAAGTACAGAACCTTCTTCAGGATGTTCTGGTTGCCTTCATGAACAAGCTGGAAGGTACTTTCGGCCAACAGTTCAACGGTCTACACGAACTGATGGGCCAGTCCGTTGCCGCCATGCAGTCGATGCAGCAAGGCTTTTCGACGCTGATCCAAGATATGCGTTCGGCTAGCGAGTCCTCGACCCAAAACAGCTCGACTATGATCGCTCAGTTACTCTCCGATATGCAGGCCGGACAGAACGCCATGCAAGCGGGGATGAACGAGATGCTCGCCAATCTCCAGGCTTCGGTTGCCCGTATCGGCAACGAAGGGGAGGGGCAGGTGCTCGAATGGCCGAGCAGTTGGAAAAGTTGTTTGCTCAAAGCGAGGCTCGCCAACAGGCAATGGCTGAGAATCTCCAGGCTTTTGTTGAGTCGATCAAGCAGAACGTCGGCCAAGGTCAACAGGAAACCATGGCGAAAATTGCGGGCTCCGTTGAGGTGCTGGGTGAGCAACTCTCGGCAGTCTTCAAGCAATTGGAGCACGGCCAGCAGCAGATGGATCAAACCACCCGCGCTGCACAGGCTGACCTGCATCAAGGCACCCGTGACTTGGTGGGCGGTCTTGACGAACAGGTCAAGGCGTTGCTGCAAACAGTGTCAGAGCAACAGAAATCTGCACAGGACACCGTTAAGGCATTGAGTGCCCAAACAGAGCAGCATTTGCAGAGCATGCAGCTAGGCGCAGACAAGATGCGGGCGGCGGCTGAGCGGTTTGAAACGGCCGGACAAAGCGTTGCGCGTGCCAGTGAGTCGACTGCGGGGCTGATGGGCACAGTCCAGGGCGCAGGTACTGAGCTTGCACAGGCATCACGTGAGTTGAACACCGTGGTTGCGGACTATCGAAACAATCGTGAAGCGCTGGCGAAAACTCTCGCGGTCATCGAAGGGGTTGTCGCAAGCGCACAAGGGGAGGCCAGCGGCCGCAGCCAGTATCTCCAGGACCTGAAGGTTCAAAGCGAGCGGATGCAGGCGCTTAACCGTGAAGTTTATGAATACCTGGAAAACATCAGTGGTGTGTTGGGTAACGGCTTTAAAGAGTTCGGTGATGGCATGGATCGGACCTTGAGACAAACGCTGGGTAGTCTGGATGCCGAGCTCGATAAAGCAGTCAAGAGCCTCGCTGGCGGTGTAGAAGGGGTCAAGGAAAGTCTCGAAGACTTCGGCGAAATCATGGAACGAATCAGGCAGTAACGGAGGCTAGTCGATGTTTGGTAAGCAAATGCCTTCGGTTGCCCGTTCAAAAGACGAGGGAGAGAAGCCGTTCTGGATCTCCTTCGCTGATTTGATGACTGCGATGATGATTCTATTTCTCGTGGTCATGGTGGCGGCTTTGAGTTCTGTGACGC
>NZ_JAEKEG010000137.1 GCF_016651255.1 Pseudomonas sp. TH10 | reverse complement strand
GGGCGGGCGAACGGTCGGGGTACTTGGCACGGGACTTGAAAAGTTTTATCCACAGCGCAATCGCAGGCTGGCAGAAGCCATGATTGCCTCTGGCAGCGCAGTGGTTTCGGAGTTTCCGCTGGACGCGGCCCCCACCGCCAGCAACTTCCCGCGGCGCAACAGAATCATCAGTGGTTTGTCCCTCGGCGTACTGGTGGTCGAAGCGAGCGTCGCCAGTGGTTCGTTAATTACCGCCAGGCTGGCGGCGGAGCAAGGGCGGGAGGTTTATGCGATTCCGGGATCGATTCATCATCCCGGCGCCAAGGGCTGTCATCAGCTGATTCGCGATGGTGCCATGCTGGTGGAAACCATCGAGCACATTCTTGAAGCCTTGCGCGGTTGGCAACAGTTGTCATTTTCCACACCTATGCCGGCGGTGACCCACCCCCTGCTCGCGTTGCTTCACGCGGCGCCGCATACCAGTGAATCGTTGGCCATCAGCAGCGGCTGGGCATTGCCCAAGGTGCTGGCCGCGCTTACCGAATTGGAGATGGAGGGGCGCGCGGTGTGTGAAAACGGTCGCTGGCTTGCGCGGGTGAGCTAGGTTTTACGGGGAAGATCGGTAAACTGCGCGAAACCTGTTTGCGGAGAGTTTTTTCATGGTCAACAGTTGGCGTGTGCAACAAGCCGCACGAGAGATTCGCGCCGGGGCGGTGATTGCCTATCCAACCGAAGCGGTCTGGGGTCTGGGTTGCGACCCATGGGACCAGAGCGCAGTGGAACGTTTGCTGATGATCAAGGGACGGTCCATGGAGAAGGGCCTGATTCTGGTCGCCGACAACATTCGTCAATTCGACTTCCTGTTCGAAGACTTCCCGCAAGAGTGGATCGACCGCATGGCCAGTACCTGGCCGGGGCCGAACACCTGGCTGGTGCCGCACCAGAATCAGTTGCCACTGTGGATTACTGGCAAGCATGAGACCGTGGCGTTGCGCGTCAGCGATCATCCTCAGGTACGGGACTTGTGTTCATTGGTAGGGCCGTTGGTGTCCACTTCGGCCAACCCGCAAGGTCGGCCGGCGGCGCGCACACGGATTCGCGTGGAGCAGTATTTCCGTGGGCAGGTGGATTACATCCTGGGCGGTAATTTGGGTGGGCGCAGGAATCCGAGTGTGATTCGGGACCTGGCGACGGGGCAGGTCATTCGCCCGGATTGAGACCGAGTCATCGTTCATCGCGGGCAAGGCTTGCCCGCGATGGCGTCCTCACAGGCAACAGAATTGTTGAACCTGTCGTCCGTCGCGCCGACAACTCGGTCTGCGCTTTCGCCGCCTCAGCCAACGAATAGCGCTGGCTGATAGCCACCTTGATCTTGCCGCTGATGATCATCTCAAACAGCTCGTCCGCCATCCGCTGAAGGTTCTCGGCATTGTTGGCATAAGTCGCCAAGGTCGGCCGGGTCACGTACAGCGAGCCTTTCGCCGAGAGAATCCCCAGATTCACCCCGTCCACCGCCCCCGAGGCGTTCCCGAAGCTCACCACCAGCCCGCGCGGTGAAACGCTGTCCAGCGACGTCAGCCAAGTGTCCTTGCCGACACCGTCGTAGACCACCGGGACTTTCTTGCCATCGGTCAGCGCCAGCACGCGCTCGGCAACGTTTTCGTGGCTGTAATCGATGGTCGCCCAAGCGCCATTGGCTTTGGCCAGATCAGCCTTGTCTTTCGAGCTGACGGTACCGATCAACTTCACGCCCAACGCCTTGGCCCATTGGCAGGCCAGCGAGCCGACGCCCCCGGCCGCGGCGTGGAACAGAATGGTTTCGCCACCCTTGAGTTCGTAGGTCTGGCGCAGCAGGTATTGCACGGTGAGGCCCTTGAGCATCACCCCGGCGGCGGTTTCAAAACTGATTGCGTCCGGCAGCTTCACCAGGTTGGCTTCAGGCAAAACGTGCAACTCGCTGTAGGCGCCCAGCGGGCCACTGCCGTACGCCACGCGATCACCGACCTTGAACCGGGTGACCTCGCTGCCCACCGCATCGACAACCCCTGCGCCTTCTGCGCCCAGACCGGACGGCAAGGCTGGCGGCGCGTACAGGCCGCTGCGGAAATAGGTGTCGATGAAGTTCAGGCCGATGGCCTTGTTGGCCACGCGCACCTGATTCGGGCCGGGTGCAGCGGGTTCGTAGTCAACATATTCGAGCACTTCGGGGCCGCCGTGGGCGCGGAACTGGATACGCTTTGCCATCTGCCTGCTCTCCTTGGGTCTTTCGTAAGCCCCCTATCCAACTCCCATGCTTGATCTTCGTCAACTGCGGCGCGCCGGTTTGCGGTGGTATGCTACGCGCCCATTTGCGTCGACCCCCGCCTGCGGGGCGCCGCGTAGTGATGCCCGATTCAAGGTGAAGCCATGACGACCCGCACCGACGCCGTAAAGGCCTATCTGCTCGACCTGCAAGACCGCATTTGCGCTGCCCTTGAAGCCGAAGACGGCGGTACGCGCTTCGTCGAGGATGCCTGGACCAGACCCGCCGGCGGTGGCGGTCGCACCCGCGTGATCGAGAACGGCACGCTGATCGAAAAGGGCGGCGTCAACTTTTCCCATGTGTTCGGCAGCGGCCTGCCGCCGTCGGCCAGCGCCCATCGCCCGGAGCTCGCCGGTCGCGGTTTTGAAGCCCTCGGCGTGTCGCTGGTGATTCACCCACACAACCCGCATGTGCCGACATCCCACGCCAACGTGCGCTTTTTCATCGCCGAGAAGGAAGGTGAAGAGCCGGTCTGGTGGTTTGGCGGCGGCTTCGACCTGACCCCGTATTACGGTAATGAAGAAGACTGCATCCACTGGCACCGCGTCGCCGAGCAGGCCTGCGCGCCGTTCGGGCCAGACGTGTATCCGCGCTACAAGGCCTGGTGCGACACCTACTTTCACATCAAGCATCGCCACGAACCGCGCGGCATCGGCGGGCTGTTCTTCGATGACCTGAACGAGTGGGATTTCGACACCAGTTTCGCCTTCATGCGCGCCATCGGTGACGCCTACATCGATGCGTACCTGCCGATCGTGCAGCGCCGCAAGCACGATGCATTCACCGCGCAGCAACGCGAGTTCCAGGAATTCCGCCGTGGCCGTTACGTCGAGTTCAACCTGGTTTATGACCGTGGCACGCTGTTCGGCCTGCAATCGGGCGGGCGTACCGAATCGATCCTGATGTCGCTGCCGCCGCAAGTGCGTTGGGGCTATGACTGGAAGGCTGAACCCGGCAGCGAAGAAGCGCGCCTGACCGAGTATTTCCTGCAGGACCGCGACTGGCTGGCCGAGGCCTGAGGATTTCTGATGGATCGTTACGTCGTATTCGGCAACCCGATTGGCCACAGCAAGTCGCCACTTATCCATCGACTGTTTGCCGAGCAGACGGGTCAGCAACTGGACTACAGTACTTCCCTGGCTCCGCTCGATGATTTTTCCCACTTCGCCCGAGCGTTTTTCCAGCAAGGTCGCGGCGCCAACGTCACCGTGCCGTTCAAGGAAGACGCCTACCGTCTGGCCAACAGCCTGACTGCCCGTGCGCAACGTGCCGGCGCGGTGAACACCTTGAGCAAACTGGCCGACGGCTCGCTGCTCGGCGACAACACCGACGGCGCTGGACTGGTGCGTGATCTGACGGTGAACGCCGGGTTCAGCCTGAGCGGCAAACGCATTTTGTTGCTGGGTGCCGGGGGTGCGGTGCGTGGCGCGTTGGAACCGTTGCTCGCGGAGAAACCGGCGTCGGTGATTATCGCCAATCGCACCGTGGACAAGGCTGAGTTGCTGGCCGAGTTGTTCTGCGACCTGGGACCGGTATCGGCCAGCGGTTTTGATTGGCTGCGCGAGCCGGTGGACGTGATCATCAACGCCACATCGGCGAGCCTGACCGGTGATGTGCCGCCGATTGCGCCAAGCTTGATCGAGCCGGGCAAAACCCTGTGCTACGACATGATGTACGGCAAGGAGCCGACGGCGTTCTGCCGCTGGGCCAGCGAGCAGGGTGCGGCGGTGTCGATGGATGGTTTGGGGATGTTGGCTGAGCAGGCCGCCGAGGCGTTTTTTTTGTGGCGCGGTGTGCGCCCGGATACGGCGCCGGTACTCGCCGAACTGCGCCGACAACTCGCAGAGTGAAACTGTTGGAGTGAAACACGATTCAATCCTCAAACCGGATCGGACATTTCTCCGGCCCTTCAAGCTTCCTCAATTCCTCCACCACCTGCGGCCGCGCCCCACGCAGGGTCAAACTGCGACCCTGGCTCAGCAAGCGCCGTGCCTCCTGATGCAGCATCTCAACCCCCGAATAATCGATGAAGTTGATCTGCTGCGCCTCGATCACCACGCGCGCGCCGTGCAGGCGTTGCAGACGCACTTGCAGGTAATGGCTGGCGCCGAAAAAGATCGAGCCGCCGACCCGCAGCACATCGTCCTCGTCGTTACGCCAATGCTGCACGCGCGGTTGCGACGTGCGCTTGAGGTAGAAGAACAGCGACGCGAGCACCCCGGCGTAGATCGCCGTTTGCAACTCCAGCAGCAATGTGGCGAGACACGTCAGGGCCATGACCACAAACTCGGCACGGCTGACCCGCAGCAATGCGCGGATGCCACGATGATCGACCAGTCCCCAGGCGATCAGCAGAATGCTGCCCGCCATCGCCGGGATCGGAATGTGCGCGATCAGCCCGGCGCCGAAAATCGCGAACAGCGCGACCCAGATTGCCGAAAACACTCCGGCCAGCGGCGAGCAGGCACCTGCCTCATAACTTAATCCCGAGCGGGTGAATGATCCGGCGGACAACGATCCGGAAAAGAACGCCCCGACAATATTCGATAAACCCTGCGCACGGACTTCCTGGTTGGCATCGAGCAATTGCTGCGAGCGCGCAGCAATCGAGCGGGCAATCGACAGGCTGGTGACCAGCCCGAGCATGCCCACCGCCACGGCGCTGGGCAGCAGGCGCAGGATCAAATCCAGGTCCAGCGGCAACCCGCTGAAGGGCGGCAAGCGGCCGACAAAAGCGCTGACCAGATGCACATGGCCGAACATCGCCGGCCACAGCCACACCAGCAAACTGGCCAACACTAGAGTGATCAACAGCGTAGGCCAGCGCGGCAGCAGCCATTTCAGGGTGGCTCCCAATGCCACGGTCGCCAGCCCGAGAATGAGCGATGGCTTGTCCACCTGATGCAGGTGTTGAAACACCGACATGAAGCTGTCGAGTGCCGTGGCCTGGCTGGGCAGGTCCAGCCCCAGCAAGTTGGGCAGTTGGCCGACGGCAATCACCACCGCCGCACCGAGGGTGAACCCCAATACCACCGAATGGGAGACAAAATTCACCAGCGCGCCGAATCGCAGCAAGCCCAACAGCCACTGGAAGGTCCCGGCCAGCAGCGTCAGCAACAGAATAAGTGCCACGTAGTCCTGCGATGCGGGCACTGCCAAGGGGCTGACGCTGGCATACAAGACAATGGAAATTGCCGCTGTAGGACCACAGATGAGGTGCCAGGATGATCCCCACAGGCACGCGATCAGAACGGGAACAATAGCCGCGTACAACCCGTATTCAGGTGGGAGCCCGGCAATCAGGGCGTAGGCAATCGACTGTGGCAGCGCGAGAATCGCACCGCTCAGGCCAACGATTAGGTCGCGCCCGACAGTGGCACGGGTTTGCCGAGGCAACCAGCTCAGGAAGGGGAAGAGCGAATGGCGGCTGGGAAAGGCCATGGGTCCTCTCAGGTGGGGGAATGCGCAAAGGGTAACAGGGTGAACCAGTGATGGCGGCGCGAGCGTGCCAGCCCCCACCTGCAGGAGCGAGCTCGCTCGCGAAAAACGTACCGGCACCTCGGGGCATCAGGCGCCCGGCGAAATCGTGTACGTCCATCGCGAGCAGGCTCCTCCTATGAATCAGAGCTTGGCTTTTACGGCCGCCAACGCATCCTTCCCGTCAGCCGTCTTCACGCCGTCCAGCCATTTATCCAGCACCGCCGGATTCGCCTTGATCCACGCCTTCGCCGCGTCGGCATTGCTGACTTTCTTGTTCACCACCTCGGCCATGATGCTGTTCTCCATCTCCTGAGTGAACGAAAGATTGGTCAGCAATTTACCCACATTCGGACACGCCTCGGCATAGCCTTTACGCGTCAAGGTAAACACGCTGCCGGTATCGCCAAAGTATTTCTCGCCACCCTTCAGATAATGCATTTTCAACTGCACATTCATCGGGTGCGGCGTCCAGCCGAGGAAGGTGACGAATTTCTGTTTCTTCACCGCCCGTGACACTTCAGCCAGCATCGCCTGCTCGCTGGACTCGATCAGCTTCCACTGGCCCATGTCGAAATCATTCTTCTTGATGATTTCCTGCAGCGAGATATTCGCCGGCGCCCCGGAGCCGATGCCGTAGATCTTGCGCTCGAATTTGTCGGCGTATTTGTTCAGGTCGGCAAAGTTATGCACACCCGCGTCCCACACGTAGTCCGGCACAGCGAGGGTGAACTCGGTGCCGTCGAGGTTCTTCGCCAGTTGCGTGACATCACCGGTTGCGACGAACTTATCGTAGAAACCCTGCTGCGCCGGCATCCAGTTGCCGAGGAAGACATCCACCTGGCCGTCCTTCAAACCGCCAAAGGTGATCGGCACCGCGAGGGTGTCGACCTTGGCCTTGTAGCCCATGCCGTCCAGCAGAAACCCGGTGATCGCATTGGTCGCGGCGATGTCGCTCCAGCCGGGGTCGGCCATTTTCACCGTGTCGCAGCTCTGATCGGCATACGCCGATGCGCTGCCCAGAGCCAGAAGCCCGACCGTCAGAACTGTGGATAACCTTTGCATGGACTTCCCCTTAACATTATTGGTTTTGGCAGGGTTGTGGATAACGTGCTTTGCGCTCCAGATCATCCAGGTCGATGTGGTTGCGCATGTACTGCTGACTGGCGTCTACCAGCGGCTGGTGATCCCAGCTCTTCAGCTTGCCGATGGTTAACGCTTCGGCGACAAAACGGCGACGGCGCTGGCTGGCGAGTACCTCGCGGTGAATGGCCTGGATGTCCCATTTGGCGCGTGCCTCGGCGAGAAATTCGTCGAACAGTTGGCGATGTTGCGGTGATTGGCTGAGTTCTTCCAATTCGCGTGGATCGTTGGCCACGTCGAAAAGCAGACAAGGGTCGCTTTCACTGTAGATAAATTTGTAGGCGCCGCGACGGATCATCATCAACGGACTGTTCGTGCCTTCGGCCATGTATTCGCCGAACACTTCGTCATGTCCGCCCTGCCCTTGCAGATGCGAGACCAGAGACCGGCCATCCAGCGGCAGACCTGGTTCCAGCGTGCCGCCGGCGAGTTCTACGAACGTTGGCAAAAGGTCGGCGGTGGATACGGCGGCACTGACGCGGCCCGCGCCAAACTGCCCCGGCGCACTTATCAACAGTGGTACGCGGGCCGCCATTTCGAACCAGTGCATTTTGTACCAGAGACCTTTCTCGCCAAGCATGTCGCCGTGGTCACCGGAGAATACGATGATCGTGTCATCGATCAGCCCGGTTTCCTCCAGCGTTTGCAGCAGTTTGCCGACGTTGGCGTCGATATAGCTACACGCACCGAAGTACGCCCGGCGCGCATCGCGAATCTTATCCACAGGCAGCGGTTTATCCCACAGGTCATAAACTTTGAGCAGGCGCTGCGAATGCGGATCCAGCTCGGACTGCGCTGGCGTCTGCGGAAGCGGGATGTCACTGTCCTGGTACATATCCCAGTATTTTTTGGGAATCGTGTACGGATCGTGTGGGTGCGTCATCGACACCGTCAGGCAGAACGGCTGATCGCCGTCCTCACGGATGTGGTCGAACAGGTATTGCTGCGCCTTGAACACCACCTCTTCGTCGAAATCGAGCTGATTGGTCCGCACGCACGGTCCGGCCTGCAACACCGAAGACATGTTGTGATACCAGGTCGGCCGCACGTCCGGCTCATCCCAATTCACTGCCCACCCGTAGTCAGCCGGGTAGATATCACTGGTTAAACGTTCCTCATAGCCGTGCAGTTGATCCGGGCCGCAGAAATGCATCTTGCCGGACAAGGCGGTGCGGTAGCCCAGGCGGCGCAGGTAATGGGCATAGGTGGGTACGTCGGCGGGGAAGTCAGCCGCATTGTCATAGGCGCCGATCTTGCTCGGCAACTGGCCGCTGACCAAAGTGAAACGCGACGGCGCGCATAACGGGCTGTTGCAGTAAGCGGCGTCGAACACCACGCCTTGTTCGGCGAGGCGGGAAAGATTCGGCAGTTTGATTGGCGACGGACCGTAGAACGGCAACATTGGCGCGGCCATCTGATCGGCCATGATGAAAAGAATATTCTTGCGCTTCATGTGATCGCGGCATTCCATAGTGAATATTTATGCGACATTGCTGCGATCGAGCATGGAGTCCATGCTCTGTCGGGTAAAGCCCGTGACGGGCAATGACTAGGATAAGCACAGCTTATGTATGAAGCTCTTGGTGATCTGTCGCTCGACCTGTTGCGTGCTTTCGAGGCCGCGGCCCGGCAGCGCAGTTTCACTGCGGCGGCGGTCGAGCTCGGCACCACGCAACCGGCGATCAGTCAGCAGATCAAACGGCTGGAGGAACAGCTCGGCACACGCCTGTTTGATCGCATCTACCGGGGCATTGAGCTGACTGAAGTTGGCGTCATTCTGTTCGAGCAAGTTAGCCTTGGTTTACAGAACATCGACGCAGGATTGAGCGCAATCAGCGCACAGCAGCAACATGAAGTCCTGCAAGTCGCCACCGATTTCGCCTTCGCCGCGTATTGGCTGATGCCACGCCTGCACCGCTTCCACGAAGCCAATCCACACGTCGATGTCAGCCTGGTCACCAGCGAACGCAACCACAACATGCTGCGCACCGACATCGACGTCGCCATCCTGTTTGGCGATGGTCGCTTTAAACAGGGTGAAAGCCATTGGCTGTTCAGCGAAGAAGTGTTCCCGGTGTGCAGCCCGCAATTGCTCAAGGATCGTCCGACGCCTCTCTGTGCTCAGGCCTTGCTCGAGTTGCCGCTGTTGCACCTGCGCGGGGAAAACAGCAGTAACTGGTTTGACTGGAGTGGTCTGTTTCGCGAGTTGGGCATCAGCACGCCGCCGGCGCCGGGGCAGTTGCGTTTCGACAATTACACCCTGTTGATTCAAGCGGCGATCGGTGGCCAAGGCGTGGCAATTGGCTGGCGGCACCTTGTGGATAACTTGCTGACCCAGGGTTTGTTGTGTCGGCCGATTGCTGAAACGGTGATTTCCCGACTCGGTTATTACGTCGTGTTGCCCCAGCGCAAGCGGCGCGGAGTGTTGATTCAGCAATTCGTCGACTGGCTGATGGCGGAGCAGGCCAGTAGCGCGCAGTCCTTGAACGGGTTGCCGTTGCCGTCCATTGCGGTGTGATCCAGCTTCAGGACGCTGAAACCGCAACAAAACTCACGTGCTCCCCCACATGCAGATTCAACTGCAGCTCATCAGCAATCCCTACCGCCACCCGCTGCAATCGTTCGAGCGGCTCCGCCAGTCCCGGCTCGAGGCTAGTGCTGACCTGGCTGAAATGCTCGATGGTCAGCCCGGGAACACCCCGAGGGGCGTTAACCATTGTCCATTGCAAATCGCTGCTTTGCAGGGCCTCGCGAATTTCTTCAGCCGCATGGCGTTGCAGGCGATCCTCTATTTCCGGATCGTCCAATACCTCGAAATCACCCACCAGGAACAGTCGCGCAATATGGGATGCCTGCATGCCTTCGATCAGCGCATCCACAGCCAACACTTGTTCCACGGGCCCCGGCATAATGGTTTTTCCACGTATTCGCTGTCGAAAGGCAGCCCTGGCGCGTCTAACAGGCAGACCACGGCCGTGCTGCCGGCCACGCTCTGCTTTACCCGCTCGGCGTCAAACAGGTCGCCGCTCTTGGTGCGCAGCCCCGGACGCGGTGAGAGCGCTGTGAGGTCGTCCAGAATCGCGATCACTTCATGCTGACGTCGCAGCATTTCAGCCATCAGCGCACTGCCCAGGCTACTCATGGCACCATAAAGCACCACTTTCACAACGGGGGTTTCGGCATTTTTCATGGCTGGGGTCCCTTGATCGCAACGTATATGGCGTGTGACCCGCGGCAATCGTTCAGGGTTCGACCGGGTTTGGAGGGTTTCAGATGCAAGGGATAAAGGGCTATCACGCCCACGTGTACTTCGACGCGAGCAACATCGATCAGGCGCGGGCACTGTGCGAGCAGGCGGCGCAGCGGTTTCCCTTAAGGATGGGGCGCGTGCACGAACGTCCGGTAGGTCCGCACCCGGACTGGAGTTGCCAGTTGGCCTTCGAGCCACAATACCTGGGCGAGGTGCTGCCGTGGCTGGCGCTCAACCGCAAGGGTTTGGTGGTGTTCCTGCATCCCGATACCGGAAACGATTTGTTGGATCACACCGAGCACGCGATCTGGATGGGGGCGATTCGCCCACTGGATCTGAGTGTTTTTTAACCAGCGAAATATCATCCTGCGCAAACCGTACTGTCCGACGACCGGTTAAACATCCGGTCATTGCTTTCACTGGCGAAAGCTGGCTGAAAGCTTCCCCGATTAGGATCGCCTCACTCCCGGCAACAGACCGGTTGGCCCACGCGAGTGTTTTGCTGCTCGCACGGCCCAATTAACAACAACAATGGTGATCTGATGTCCTCTGCAACCCGCCTCCTCGCTGTCACTCCGCCCGTACGTCTCGTGCTTCCCGTTCTGCGCTGATCTCACCCCGATCCGCTCACTCAACTAGCCGCGCTACGCCTGGAGTATTCCCATGCTGACTTTCCTTGGCTTCGCCATGGTCATCACGTTCATGTTCCTGATCATGACCAAGCGCCTGTCTGCGCTGATCGCTCTGATCATCATCCCGATCCTGTTTGCCCTGTTCGGCGGTTTTGCGCCGAAGATCGGCCCGATGATGCTCGAAGGCATTACCAAGCTCGCGCCGACCGGCGTGATGCTGATGTTCGCCATTCTGTACTTTGCGTTGATGATCGACTCCGGCCTGTTCGACCCGGCCGTGCGCAAAATCCTCAAACTGGTCAAGGGCGACCCGTTGAAAGTTTCGGTCGGTACCGCCGTGCTGGCGCTCGTCGTTTCCCTTGATGGTGACGGCGCGACCACTTATATGATCTGCGTGGCCGCCATGCTGCCGTTGTATAGCCGCATCGGCATGAGCCCGCGGATCATGGCCGGCCTGATCATTCTCGCCGGTGGCGTGATGAACATGACCCCGTGGGGCGGCCCGACGGCCCGTGCCGCGAGTGCGCTGCATGTCGACCCGTCGGATATTTTCGTGCCGATGATTCCAGCCATGGCTGCCGGTGTGGTGGCGATCCTGCTGATTGCCTACTTCTACGGCAAACGTGAGCGTGCGCGTCTGGGTGAACTGCACCTGATCGGCGATGAGATCGATCACAGCGAAATCAGCGTGTCGCAGTTCCCGGATGCGCGTCGTCCGAAACTGATCTGGTTCAACGGCCTGCTGACCCTGGCGTTGATGTGCACCCTGATCGGCGGCCTCTTGCCGCTGCCAGTGCTGTTCATGGTGGCGTTCAGTATCGCGATGATCGTCAACTACCCTTGCCTGCAACAGCAGAAGGATCGAGTCGCGGCCCACGCCGGCAGCGTGCTGTCAGTGGTCAGTCTGATTTTCGCCGCCGGTATCTTCACCGGTATCCTCTCCGGAACAGGCATGGTCGACGCCATGTCGAAAAGTCTGCTGGCAGTGATCCCTGATTTCCTTGGCCCGTACCTGGCGGTGATCACGGCGCTGGTGAGCATGCCGTTCACGTTCTTCATGTCGAACGACGCGTTCTACTACGGCGTGTTGCCGGTGCTCTCCGAAGCGGCCAGCCATTACGGCATCACCGCGGTGGAAATGGCCCGTGCCTCGATCGTCGGTCAGCCCGTCCACTTGCTCAGCCCGTTGGTTCCATCGACTTACCTGCTGGTGGCGCTGGCCGGCATCGAGTTCGGTGACCATCAACGCTTTACCCTGAAATGGGCAGTCCTGGTCTGCCTTTGCATACTTGTTGCAGCATTGCTGATGGGGATTTTTCCGCTGTTCAGCACTCTATAAGCCCAAGACTCACCGTGACGGGTCCTGGCTTTTTTATCGAAGCCCGGACCCTTCGTGGTTCAACACATCCTCAAAGGAATACACATGGAATGGCTGACCAACCCTGAAATCTGGGTTGCCTTCTTCACCCTGACTGCCCTGGAAATCGTCCTCGGCATCGATAACATCATCATGATTTCGATCCTGGTCAGCCGCATGCCCAAACACATGCAGCAGCGCACCCGGATCTTCGGTCTTGGCCTGGCCATGATCACCCGGATCATGTTGCTGCTGTCGATCACCTGGGTCATGCGCCTCACCGCCGATCTGTTCGAAGTGTTTGGCCAGGGCATTTCCGGCCGTGACCTGATTCTGTTCTTCGGTGGTCTGTTCCTGCTGTGGAAGAGCTCGCAGGAGATGTACCACGCACTGGAAGGCGAAGACGAAAGCGACGACTCGCCAGGCGGCAAGGGCGGCAACTTCCTCTACACCATCATCCAGATCGCGATCATCGACATCGTTTTCTCGCTGGACTCGGTGATCACGGCAGTGGGCATGGTCTCCCATGTACCGGTCATGGTCGCGGCCATTGTTGTCGCCGTACTGGTGATGATGTTGGCGGCCGGTACCATCAGCTCGTTCATCGACAAGCATCCGTCGTTGAAAATGCTGGCGCTGTCGTTCCTGCTGGTAGTCGGCACCGTGTTGATCGCCGAGTCGTTCGAAGTCCACGTACCCAAAGGCTACGTCTACTTCGCCATGGCGTTCTCGCTGGCGGTGGAAGCGTTCAACATCAAGATGCGCACTGCCATGGCAAGAAAGCGCAAGCAGCAGGACCCGGTGAAACTGCGCAAGGATATTCCTGGCCAGTAATATCGCTAACCTGCATGAAACCTGTGGGAGCGAGCCTGCTCGCGATGGTCGTCAACGATAACGCGTACTGACTGAGTCAACTCGTTGTCCTCGATATCATCGCGAGCAGGCTCGCTCCCACAGGGCATGAATGGGGACCTCAGGGTCCCTGTTTTGTTTTTCCATCCAGCTGTTTTCATGACACTTTTATTTCAATCCACTCTTTAGCTGTGCAATGCTGGCGCCCAGACCGTTAGCCAACTACAGCTTAAGTACAGAACGTAGAAAAACGCGCGGCACGTCAACTTGCTCCTTTGGGGCGCTACCACCACAGGGGCCTTTATGCTCACCCTGCTCAATCTGCTTTCCGCCGTCGCCCTGCTGATCTGGGGCACGCACATCGTCCGAACCGGCATCCTGCGGGTGTACGGCACTAACCTGCGCCATGTGATTGGCCAGAACATGTCCAAGCGCTGGCTCGCGTTCGTCGCCGGCATCCTTGTCACAGCCATGGTGCAGAGCAGCAACGCCACCGCCATGCTCGTCACTTCCTTCGTCGGCCAGGGCCTGATGGCGCTGACCCCGGCGCTGGCAACCATGCTCGGCGCCGACGTCGGCACGGCGTTGATGGCCCGGGTACTGACTTTCGATCTGTCCTGGTTGTCGCCGCTGCTGATTTTCGTCGGAGTGATTTTCTTCCTGTCCCGCAAGCAGACGCGACTTGGGCAGATGGGACGGGTCAGCATTGGTCTGGGCCTGATCATTCTGGCGCTGCAGCTGATCGTTGAATCCGCCGCGCCGATCACCCAGGCCCAAGGCGTAAAGGTGATTTTCGCCTCGCTGACCGGCGATATCCTGCTCGACGCCCTGGTAGGCGCGCTGTTCGCGATGATCTCCTACTCCAGTCTCGCCGCCGTCCTGCTCACCGCCACCCTGGCGGGCGCGGGAGTGACTCAGCCTGCCGGTGGCTATCGGCCTGGTGATTGGCGCGAACATCGGCAGCGGCGTGCTGGCCTTCCTCAGCACCAGCATGCAAAACGCAGCAGGCCGCCAGGTGGCGCTCGGCAGCCTCTTGTACAAACTGATAGGACTATTGCTGATCATTCCGGTGCTGGATCCTTTGGTGCACTGGATCGACAGCCTCGACTTCAGCCCGCAGGAAATGGTCATCGGCTTCCATTTGCTCTACAACACCGCGCGCTGCCTGATTCTGCTGCCAAGCGTCGGGCCGATGGCGCGACTCTGTGCCTGGCTGTTACCGGAGCGCCCGGAGGTCAACGGCACCGCCAAGCCTCGCCACCTGGACCCCACTGCGCTGGTCACACCCAGCCTGGCGTTGGCCAACGCCGCGCGGGAAACCCTGCGCATGGGCGACCTGCTCGACAACATGCTCGACGCCACCCTCGATGTGTTGCGCGGCAAGCAGACCGCCATCACTCAGGAAATGCGCCGGCTGACCGACGACGTCGAAGCGCTGTACAGCGCGATCAAGCTGTATCTGGCGCAAATGCCCCGCGAAGATCTCGGCGAACAGGACAGTCGGCGCTGGGCGGAAATCATCGAGCTGGCGATCAACCTGAAACTGGCCAGCGATCTGATCGAACGCATGTTGCGCAAGATCCAGCAGCAGAAAACTTCGCAGCGTCGTTCGTTTTCCGAAGAAGGTCTGGAAGACCTTGCCGGGCTGCACCAGCAATTGATCGCCAACCTGCGTCTGGGGTTGTCGGTGTTCCTCAGCGGCGACCCGGAAAGCGCTCGGCAGTTGCTGCGCGAAAAACGCCGTTTTCGCGCGCAGGAACGCCGTTTGGCGCACGCGCATGTTAGCCGTTTGCAACGCAAGATCGTGCAGAGTATCGAGACCAGTTCGCTGCACCTTGAGCTGATTGCCGACATGAAGCGGCTTAATTCGCTGTTTTGCAGCAGTGCTTATGTGGTGCTGGAAACGGCGGACACCGGCGCGCTGGCGGCGGACGATATTGCCGACATCACGCATTCGCCTTGAACGTCTGGGGCTGTGGTCAGTCAGTAACATTGATTCAGGCTTAAGACCTTCGCGAGCAGGCTCGCTCCCACAGGGGTTTGTGAGCCCCAAAAATCTACTGGGGGAGCGGGCTTGCCCGCGAAAGCGGCCTGACTGACGACATGGATCTCCGATTAGGTTGCCTGGAAGCCTGTTATGCGTTGCCTGTTGTTCGCCTGTCTGTTGCTCGGTTCCCTGCCCGCCTTTGCCCTGGATCGTTTTCAGGTCGAAGGCTATGCATTGCCCAATGGTTTGCAGTTGTTGCTCAAACCCGGCACTGAGCGCGGGCATGTGGCGATCCGGTTGGTGGTCGGCGTTGGCCTGGACGATTTCGATTGCGATGAAAAAGAGCTGCCGCACCTGCTCGAACACTTGCTGTTCAGCGGCATCGACGCGACGGGCGAAGGAGGTCTGGAAGAACGCATGCAGGCCCTCGGCGGCGACTGGAACGCGTTCACCAGCAATGCCGACACCACGTTCGTCATCGAGGCCCCGGCGAAAAACCAGCGCAAAGTGCTGGATCTGCTGCTTGATCTGTTGACCCAGACACGCATCGACGACAACGCGATCAACGCCGCCAAGCGCGTGGTCGAGCGCGAAGACGGCGGCCATTACACACGGCTGCAACGCTTTCTCGACCGTCAGGATCTCGGCCACACGGCGAGCAATCAACTCGCCGTCGAGCTGGGCCTGAAATGCCCGCAACGCGCCGAGGTTGGCCATCTGACCCAGGCGCAACTGGAGAAGGTGCGCAAGGCCTGGTACGCACCAAACAACATGACCCTGATTGTCGTCGGTGAACTCGACAAATTGCTGCCGGCCTATCTGGAACGCACCTGGGGCGCGCTCGAAGCCGTCGAGCCGAGCGAGCATCGGCCGCTGCCGGACATCAAGGCAACGGCAGCCCACGAGCGTACGTTGAGCCACGGCCTGGTGGGCAACGGCGCCAAGTTGCACTGGCTGGTGCCCGAGCCGGTACTGGAGGACCAGCACGACGAGACCTTTGATTTGCTCAAGGACTACCTGGACTGGGCGCTCTACCGCCAGATGCGCCTGGCACATAGCCTGTCCTACGGGCCCTCGGCCGAGCGCGAGGTGTTTGGCGGGGTGGGTTTCATGAGCCTCAATGCAGACTTGGAGCGCGATGATTTGCCCGCAGCCAGGCAGGTCCTGGAAGAACTCAAGGCAGGCCTGCTCAAGGACGGTCTAAACGTCGACACTTTCAACCGCCTCAAACAGGCCGCCATCGCCCGGCAAGCCTGGGCCGTGCAGGGCAACAGCGCGCTGGCCGATTATTACTGGGGCGCGCTGGGTGACTTCCAGAACGGGCGCTTTGCTGATCCGGCCAGGGATCTGCAAGGTGTCACCCTGGAAGAAGCCAACCGCGCCATGCGCTCGTTGTTGCTGCAGCCGGGGTATCTGCGGATTGAAAAGCCGTTGATCAGTGATGATGAGTTGATCTGGCTGGTGGCCGGAATGTTGGGCCTGCTGGTACTGGGATTGTTGGCGTGGCGTCTGCGCCGAAAGACTTCATGACTATGGGAGCGAGCCTGCTCGCCACACCACCCTCTCGGGCGGTAATCTGTCGAGGATTTTTCCTACGACCAATGCGAATCGCCGAATGCCAACCCTGACCCTGTACGTGCAGCGCCTACTGGAATTGATGAAGCGCTATCCGGGGGTCATTGCGCTTGGCGGTTTCATTTCCGGCGTCGGCAGTTTCATCATGGTCGACCGTCAGCAAGGCCTGGCGAGCTGGATCACGGTGATCATGCTGCTCAGCTGGATCTGGCTGATGCTGGAAAACACCCTCACCGGCCTGTTCACCCGCGTGTTCAAACGCGAGATTCCCCAGCCGCTGCTGCGTTACGCGACGCAGATGATCCACCAGGAAAGCCTGTTTTTCGTCCTGCCGTTCTTCTTCATCACCACGACGTGGAACAGCGGCCAGCTCATTTTCACCGGCCTGCTCGGCGTCGCCGCACTGATCTCCATCGTCGATCCGCTCTACTACAAATGGCTGGCACCACGGCGCTGGGCGTTTCTCGCGTTGCACACGCTGACCCTGTTCGCCGCGCTGCTGACCGCTCTGCCCGTCATCATGCACCTGACCACGGCGCAGAGCTTCAAATGGGCGCTGGGCATTGCCGTGCTGTTGTCGTTTCCCAGCCTGGCGTCGATCTTCCCGATCCGCACGGTGCGCAACGCGTTGGCGATCCTGAGTATCACCGTGGGGATCGGTGGCGTCGGCTGGGTGCTGCGCTCGTGGGTGCCGCCGGCGACGCTGTGGATGACCGACGTGGCGATCAGCACCGAGTTGCAGGATCGCACCCCCGGCGCCAGCCTCGACACGGTCAGCGCCGAGCAGATCCGCAACGGCGGGCTCTACGCCTATACCGCGATCAACGCGCCGCGCGGGCTCGATGAGCGGATTTATCACGTCTGGCAGTTCAACGGCAAAGAGGTCGACCGTATCGCGCTCGACATCCACGGCGGGCGCAAGGAAGGCTACCGGGCGTGGACGCACAAACAGAACTTCCCCGGTAACCCGGCGGGCAAATGGCAGGTACGGGTATTGACCGAGGACGGTCAGGTGATCGGTGTGCTGCGTTTTGAAGTCACCGACAGCACAGCGATCAAAGAAAAGTAATCCGGTTCGTGCTATTACGTATGCCAGCGTATTTAGCCGAACAAGCACGGAGCTTATGACCAGCAGCTTGATGACGGGCAGTGCCCAACTGGACACATCGACCAGCCCTGCCCGCCTGCGGGTCACGGGGGACTGGACGCTTGCCCATTACGCCGACCTCAAGCAACTGAGCGAAAAGCTTTATGGCCAATACGACGCCAGCACCATTGTCGACCTCAATGGCCTCGGCGCTCTCGACACCGCCGGCGCCTCGTTGCTGGTCGAACTGCTCGGTTCCGAGCGCCTCGGCCAATCCGCCGAACACCCCGACTGCACTCTGACCTCCGCCGACCGCGCGCTGCTGCACACCGTGTACTGCTCGATGAGCGACTTCTGCGTGCCGATCAAGGAGCCGGAAATCAGCGTCAGCGTGCAGTTGCTCACGCGCATCGGCCGCGCTGTCGACACGGTTTGGCAAGACACCCTGCAATTGCTCGGTTTCGTCGGCCTGATTCTGGAAACCATCGCTCGCAGCCTGTTCCGGCCCAAACGCTGGCGCATCACGCCAATGGTGGCGCACATCGAGCAAACCGGTCTGGACGCTGCGCCGATTGTTGCCCTGCTGACCTTCCTGGTCGGTGCCGTGGTGGCATTTCTGGGGGCGACGGTGCTGGCGAGTTTTGGTGCGAGTATCTTTACCGTGGACCTGGTGGCGTTCTCGTTTCTGCGCGAGTTCGGCGTGTTGCTCACCGCGATCCTGATGGCCGGCCGCACCGCCAGCGCGTTCACCGCCCAGATAGGGTCGATGAAGGCTAACGAAGAAATCGACGCCATTCGCACCCTTGGCCTCGACCCGATGGAGCTGCTGGTCGTGCCGCGAGTTCTTGCGCTGCTGGTTGCGCTGCCGATGCTGACGTTTCTGGCGATGCTCTGCGGGATCATCGGTGGCGGCGTGGTCTGCGCGGTGTCGCTGGGGATTTCGCCAGCGATGTTCCTGTCGCTGCTGCAAAGCGACATCGGTGTTCAGCATTTTCTGGTCGGATTGGTGAAAGCGCCGATCTTCGCCTTCATCATCGCAGCGATTGGTTGTCTGGAAGGTTTCAAGGTCAGCGGCAGTGCCGAATCGGTCGGCGCGCACACCACCTCTGCCGTGGTGCAGTCGATTTTCGTGGTGATCGTGCTCGACGCGGTGGCCGCACTGTTCTTCATGGAGATGGGCTGGTGAGTCGTCAACCCCGAGCGTCCTCCGAGGCGGTGATCGAAGTCCGCGGCTTGTGCAATCGTTTCGGCAGCCAGAGCGTGCACGAGAATCTCGACCTGGACTTGTACAAAGGCGAGATCCTCGCCGTGGTCGGCGGTTCCGGCAGCGGTAAATCGGTGCTGTTGCGCAGCATTGTCGGTCTGCGCCGACCCAGCGAAGGCATCGTCAAAGTGTTCGGCAAGAACCTGCCGAGCCTGTCCGAGCATGAGCGCTCGCTGGTTGAACGCCGCTTCGGCGTGTTGTTTCAGAAAGGCGCGCTGTTCTCGTCGTTGACGGTGACCGAAAACGTCGCCCTGCCCCTCATCGAACACGCCGGCCTCAGCCGCAACGACGCCGAGCACTTGGCCGCTGTGAAGCTGGCGCTGGCCGGGTTGCCGCTGTCGGCTGCGGATAAATACCCGTCATCGCTCTCTGGCGGCATGATCAAACGTGCCGCGCTGGCCCGTGCCCTGGCGCTGGATCCGGACATCCTGTTTCTCGACGAACCCACCGCCGGCCTCGATCCGATTGGCGCGGCGCAGTTCGATCAATTGATCCTGACCCTGCGCGATGCGCTCGGCCTCAGCGTGTTTCTGGTGACCCACGACCTCGACACGCTCTACACCATCACCGATCGAGTGGCGGTGCTGGCGCAGAAAAAGTGCTGGTGGCGGATGCCATCGACAAGGTTTCGGAAACCGACGATGCGTGGATTCACGAATATTTCCACGGCCCTCGCGGCCGCGCGGCGCTGACTGCCGCTCAACAGCTCAACGAGGTCTGACATGGAAACCCGAGCCCATCACGTACTGATCGGCCTGTTCACGGTAATTGTGGTGGCAGCCGCCCTGCTCTTCGGGCTCTGGCTGGCCAAGTCCAGTGTGGATACCGAGTTCAAGGACTACGAAATCGTGTTCAACGAGGCGGTCAG
>NZ_JAEKEG010000136.1 GCF_016651255.1 Pseudomonas sp. TH10 | reverse complement strand
GGCAAACTCGACATGATGACCCTGACCGAGAAGATCAAGGCCGGTGGCGGCAAGACCGAACTCACCACCGTGGCGGGCGGCAAGCTCTGGGCGATGATGAACGGCCCGCACAACATCACCATCAAAGATGAAAAAGGTGATGTCGCCGACATCACCACCTACGACGTGTACCAGTCAAACGGCGTGATTCAGGTCATCGACAAAGTGCTGATGCCGAAAGGTTAGTTGTACCGCCGGCCCTGCGCATCGGGGTCGGCGGATTTTTCCGAGGTGTCTGCCCGTGAATGGAACAACTGCGCGCCGTGAACTAACCTCTGCCTGCAACCGGCACCGCACGCAGCCTCACCTCACCACCTCGACTGATTGGAGAACCCTTATTTCCATCGCCGACACCGATCAGTTGCGACAGCTGTTGGCCCAGTGTTCACTGGGTGACCGGCGCGCCTTCGAAACGCTGTACCGCAGCGTCGGCCCACGCCTGCACGGTGTCGCCCTGCGGTTTATGGGGCGCAGCGATCTCGCCGAAGAAGTGCTGCAGGAAAGCTTCGTGCGCATCTGGAACAACGCTTCGCGCTACGAAGCGCATCTCTCGGCGCCGCTGACCTGGATGATCAACATCACCCGCCATCAGGCCATTGATCAGTTGCGCAAACACCGCGACCGGCCGCTCAGCGATCTGGAACAAGACGCCCTGCCGGACGAAAGCCCCTCGGCACACGACCAGCTCAGCAGCGCCCGCGAGGCCCACGCATTGAACCGCTGCCTCGAGACGCTGGAAGGCATGCAGCGCCAGTCGATCAGCGTGGCGTACTTTCAGGGTTTGTCCTGCTCGGAACTCGCCGAACACCTGGCCGCGCCGCTGGGCTCGGTCAAATCCTGGATCCGCCGTGGCATGGAGCGCCTGCGCAGGTGCCTTGAATCATGAACTATCAAACCCCGAGCCTGCGCCGAACCCTCGCCGCCGACTACGCCATTGGCGTGATGCCCGCAGCAGCTCGTCGGCGCTTTGAACAGTTGCTGCTGGAAGACGCGGCATTACGCGCAGAACTGGCGCACTGGCAGGACAGTCTCGCCAGCCTGACCGAAGCGTTGCCCGAGCAACCGGTGCCGGAACGCGTGTGGCAAGGCATCACGGCGCGTATCGACCCACAAAAACTGCATGTGCCACAGAAGCGTTCCTTCTGGAACTGGATGCGGGTGACGGCGGCGTTGTGTTCGCTGGTGGTCATCGTGTTCCTGAGCGTGCTCTACAACCGTGATGAGGCGCGATACAGCGCGACATTGCTGACGGCCGATTCGCAACCGGCGCTAAGGGTTCTGGCCCACGACAACTATCTGCAAGTGGAGCCGCTGGCGTTGGCGGCGGTTGATCCGGAACGCAGCCTGGAGTTGTGGGCGATACCGGCGAACGGCAAACCGATGTCCCTCGGCGTGATTCCGGCGAGCGGCAAGGGCAAGGTTGAGCTGAGCGATGCGCAAAAGGTGCTGATCGGCAAACCGATTGCGTTGGCGGTGAGCCTGGAGCCCAAGGGTGGCTCGCCGACCGGACAGCCGACGGGGCCGGTGTTGTATCAAGGGTCGTTAGCGGTGTTGTGAGCAAACGAAAAGATCAAAAGATCGCAGCCTTCGGCAGCTCCTGCAGGGTTACGCGTTCGGCATAGGAGCTGCCGAAGGCTGCGATCTTCTGATGAAAAACGGCGACCCGGAGGTCGCCGTTTTGTTTTGCGTAACCGCTTACGCCGCGCTGAACAACTTGTGCGGATCGATCACAAACTTCTTCGGCACACCTGCATCAAACTCGCCGTAACCTTCCGGCGCCTGATCCAGGCTGATCACCTGCACGCCCACCACTTCGGCAATGTTGATACGATCCCACATGATCGCCTGCATCAGTTGGCGGTTGTACTTCATCACCGGGGTTTGCCCTGTGTGGAAGCTGTGGGATTTCGCCCAGCCCAGACCAAAGCGAATGCTCAGGCTACCCATTTTCGCTGCGGCATCCACTGCACCGGGATCTTCGGTCACGTACAGGCCCGGAATACCGATTTTGCCGGCTACACGAACCACGCCCATCAGCGAGTTGAGCACCGTGGCCGGGGCTTCGGATTTCGCGCCGTCGTGACCATGGCCGCGGGCTTCGAAACCGACACAGTCCACCGCACAATCCACTTCCGGCTCGCCCAGCAGCGCAGCGATCTGTTCGTGCAGCGGTGCATCTTTCGAGAGATCGACGATTTCAAAACCCTGCGCCTTGGCGTGTGCCAGGCGGATGGTGTTGACGTCGCCGATGATCACCACCGCAGCGCCGAGCAAACGCGCAGAAGCCGCAGCGGCCAGTCCGACCGGGCCAGCGCCGGCAATGTAAACAGTGCTGCCCGGACCCACGCCCGCCGTCACGGCGCCGTGATAACCGGTCGGCAGAATGTCCGAGAGGCAAGTCAGGTCGCGGATTTTTTCCATTGCGCGATCACGGTCTGGCAGTTTCAACAGGTTGAAGTCGGCGTAAGGCACCAAGGCGTATTCAGCCTGGCCGCCGGTCCAGTCGCCCATGTCGACATAACCGTAAGCACCGCCCGGACGTGCCGGGTTAACGCTGAGGCAGACACCGGTGTGCATTTCCTTGCAGGAACGGCAGCGCCCGCAAGCCACGTTGAACGGGACGGAGACCAGGTCGCCGATTTTCAGATTCTCGACGTCGGAGCCTTTTTCGATCACCTCGCCGGTGATCTCGTGACCCAGCACCAGACCGGTCTGCGCCGTGGTGCGGCCGCGCACCATGTGTTGGTCGGAGCCACAAATGTTGGTGGAAACCACTTTGAGAATGACCCCGTGCTCGATCTTGCGACCGCGCGGGTCCTGCATTTTCGGATAGTCGATTTTCTGTACTTCGACCTTGCCAGCGCCGAGATACACCACACCACGATTGCCAGACATGCTTTCACCTCGCTGTTGTTTTTATGTAGCACTCACGTCGCCTTTTAGCGGCGGCGCGTTGATTGCTCGGGTTATTGCCTGTGTGTCTTGTGTCTTGTGTTGTGTTTGAAGGCCTCATCGCGGGCAAGCCCGCTCCCACAAGGTCAGGGTCGTGCACATTTCCTGAGCGACCTCAGCCCTGTGGGAGCTGGCTTGCCAGCGATAGCGATCTAGAGAACAACCGTGCGATTGGCGTTGAGAAAAACCCTCCGCTCGATGTGATAGCCCACGGCGCGGGCCAACGTCAGGCCTTCGATATCGCGCCCCTTGGCAATCAAATCCTCGGGGTAATGACTGTGATCCACCGCCTCGACGCCCTGGGCAATGATCGGCCCTTCATCGAGGTCGTTATTGATGTAATGCGCCGTCGCGCCGACCAGTTTCACGCCTTTGTTATAAGCCTGGTGATACGGCTTGGCGCCCTTGAAACCGGGCAACAGGGAGTGATGGATATTGATCGCCTTGCCATCGAGCTTGCGGCACAGCTCCGGCGACAGCACCTGCATGTAGCGGGCAAGAATCACCAGCTCCGCACCGCACTCTTCGATCACTTGCCACACCTGACGCTCTTGCGATGGCTTGTCGTTAGGGTCGAGGGGGAAATGGTAGTAGGGAATCTGGTGCCAATCGGCCAGCGGCTTGAGATCAGGGTGATTGGAAACCACCGCCGCCACGTCCATCGACAACTGGCCGATGCGTTGGCGGTAGAGCAAATCGTTGAGGCAGTGATCGGCCTTGGAGACCATGATCACCACTTTCGGCCGGTAATTCGGTGCGGTCAGCTCGAAGAGCATGCCGAAGGCCTGTCCGCGTTCGGCGAGGCCTGCGCGGAAGGACTGCTCATCGAAACCGTCGGGCTGGCGGAATTCCACGCGTATGAAGAAGCGGCCGGAAAGGCGATCATCGAAGGAATGGTGCTCGGTGACGTAGCAACCCTGCTCGAACAGAAAACGCGTCACCGCGTCCACGGTGCCGAGAACGCTGGGGCAGTCGGCGGTCAGAATCCATGTGTCTGGGGCGCGGCTCATGGTGCGGTGACTCCTGAGGTATCGGTAAACGACGCTACCTCTGTAGGAGCGAGCTTGCTCGCGATGGGCGCCAACGATAACGCGTACTGCCTGGGTTAACGCGTCGTCCTCAAGTCCATCGCGAGCAAGCTCGTTCCTACAGGTGAGCGGTTGTGATCAGGCCTGGACGCTGAGGCCGTACTCGGCCGATGCATCCTGCAACCACAACCACCAGTAATCCGAGAAGCTGCGACGGATCAGCAATTCCCAGGTGTCTTCGGCGGTATGGCGAATCATCAGCTGCGACTTGGCGAACACCGTGCCCACGGCCTTGCCCACGGGGAAGCTGTTCGGGTGCACGTCGTAGCTGGTCGATTTCATCAGCACTTGGCGCACGTTCGGCCCGCTCAGTTCGAGCACCTGCTGACCGCCGCTGACGTTGACGATCGCAATGTGCAGATCGCCCAAGGCTTCACGCAGTTTCTGTTCAGCGACGAACTCTTCACCGCTCGGCACGATCAGCAGCCACTCATCCGGGCCCATCCATTGCAGGCTGGTTTCGCCTTTGACGATGACGCTCAGGGCGCCGGGCAATTCGATGCCCAGGGCCTTGTGCACACCCGCAGCAAACGCGGCATCGTGGCCATCGCCACGAATGGTCAGATGGCCGAGGAGTTTCTTTTCACGCACGATCACGCCGGCGTTCTTGCGGCCCTTGCCGACCAGGCTGGCGAGGTCGGCATGGTGCAGCGACGACTCGGCCTTGGCCCCGGTGGTCGGGCGTTGTTGGTAAACATTGGCTGTGGTCATAAAGCACCCTTCCTGAATTTCGTGTGCCCTGTGGGAGCGGGCTTGCCCGCGATGGGAGCGACGCGTTCTGCCTGAAGCACCGCGTTATCGTTCATCGCGGGCAGGCCACGCTCCCACAGGTACTGTGGTGTTACACGTTCTGCCGATCACCCTTCGGATCGAAGAACACCGAAGAAACAATCTCCGCCTCGATCACGCTGCCATCGGCCAGCGGTGCGAACACCCGCTCGCCGAGGCGCTTCAGACCGCCCTTGACCACGCCCATGGCAAACGAATAACCGAGAGAGTTGTGCGCGTAGCTGGAAGTCACGTGGCCGACCATGGTCATCGGGATCGCCTGCTTGGTGTTGAACACCAACTGCGCACCTTCCGGCAGCCACACGTTCGGATCGATCGGCTTCAGGCCCACCAGTTGCTTACGCTGATCCTTCACACAGTCTTCACGGTTCATCCCACGCTGGCCGATCCACGAGAACGGTTTGGTGCGACCGACACACCAGCCCATGTTCAAGTCGTCCGGGGTCATCGAGCCGTCAGTGTCCTGACCGACAATGATGAAACCCTTCTCGGCCCGCAGCACGTGCATGGTCTCGGTGCCGTACGGGGTCAGGTTGTACCGCTTGCCGGCCTCGACGATTTTCTCCAGTACGCCCATCGCGTAGTCGGCCTGCACGTTGACTTCGTACGACAGCTCACCGGTGAACGAGATGCGGAACACCCGCGCCGGCACGCCACTAACCAGACCTTCCTTCCAGGTCATGAACGGGAAGGCTTCGTTGCTCAGATCGATATCGGTCACGGCGCTGAGCAGCTTGCGGCTGTTCGGCCCGGACAGGGTCATGGTCGCCCAGTGATCCGTGACGGACGTGAAGTACACCTTCATGTCCGGCCATTCGGTCTGCTGGTAAATTTCCAGCCATTGCAGCACTCGGGCCGCGCCGCCCGTGGTGGTGGTCATGACGAAATGGTTGTCGGCCAGGCATGCCGTGACACCGTCGTCGAAGACCATGCCGTCTTCTTTGCACATCAGGCCGTAACGGGCCTTGCCCACGTCGAGTTTGGTCCAGGCGTTGGTGTACACGCGGTTAAGAAACTCGCGGGCATCCGGGCCCTGGATGTCGATCTTGCCGAGGGTCGAGGCGTCGAGCAGGCCGACGCTGTCGCGCACGGCTTTGCATTCACGCTTCACGGCGGCGTGCAGGTCTTCACCGTTTTTCGGGAAGTACCATGGACGTTTCCACTGACCGACGTCTTCAAACTCGGCACCACTCTTCACATGCCAGGCGTGCAGCGCGGTGTGACGAACCGGTTCGAAGATGTGCCCGCAATGACGGCCGGCCACGGCGCCGAAAGTCACCGGCGTGTAGTTCGGACGGAACATCGTGGTGCCCATCTGCGGGATGGTCACATTCAGCGAACGGGCGGCGATGGCCAGACCGTTGACGTTGCCGAGCTTGCCCTGATCAGTGCCGAAGCCCAGCGCGGTGTAGCGTTTGACGTGCTCGACCGACTCGAAACCTTCGCGGGTTGCCAGTTCAATCGCAGCAGCGGTGACGTCGTTCTGCAGGTCGACGAATTGCTTCGGCGCTCGTGCGGTGTTCTTTTCATGCGGCACCTGGAACAGCGCCAGCGTCGGTTCTTCGTGACGGCTCAAGGCTTTTGGCAAAGTACCTTCGACCACCCCGAAACCGGCTTCGCTGGCGGCACGGGCGCCACCTTCAAAGCCATCGGCCAGGGAATCACCCAGACCGTAGACGCCATTGATACCGCCGACGCATACGCGTTTTTGCGGTGCCTCGCCCGGTACAAAACCGAGGATGTCTTCACGCCAGGTCGGCTTGCCTCCCAGGTGCGACGCCAGGTGCACCACCGGGCTGTAGCCGCCGGAGCTGACCACCAGGTCGCAGTCCAGCCATTCGCCGGGGCTGGTGACCTTGTGCCCTTTAACGTCAATGGCAGCAATGCGCGCGCCAGTCACGCGCTTGGTGCCGCGAGCCTCGATCACCGCACTGCCGGTCAGGATGCGAATGCCTTTGGCGCGCGCCTCTTCCACCAGCGCGCCGCGCGGATTGCTGCGCGCATCAGCGATAGCCACGACCTGCAGGCTGGCATCGAGCCAATCCAGCGCCACGCGATAGGCGTGGTCGTTGTTGGTGCTCAGGACAAGCTTTTTGCCCGGTGCGACGCCATACCGACGAACGTAAGTCGAGACGGCACCGGCAAGCATGTTGCCCGGCACGTCGTTGTTGCCGTAGACCAGCGGACGCTCGTGAGCACCGGTCGCCAGCACCACGCGCTTGGCGCGGACGCGATGAATGCGTTGACGCACCTGGCCGATCGGGGCGCGATCGCCGAGGTGATCGGTGAGGCGCTCGTGAATGGTCAGGAAGTTATGGTCGTGGTAACCGTTGACCGTGGCGCGAGGCAACAGCAGCACGTCCGGGGTGTTCTTCAGTTCAGTGATCACACTGGCGACCCAGTCCATCGCCGGTTTGCCGTCGAGGCTTTCGCGCGAGTCGAGCAGGCTGCCGCCGAACTCTTCCTGCTCATCGGCGAGGATGACGCGAGCACCGCTGCGCGCAGCGGCCAGTGCAGCAGCAAGACCCGCAGGGCCACCGCCAACGATCAGCACGTCGCAGTGCTGGTTCATGTAGTCGTAAGTATCCGGATCGACTTCGGTCGGCGAACGACCAAGACCGGCAGCCTTACGAATGTACTTCTCGTAAGTCATCCAGAACGATTGCGGGTACATGAAGGTTTTGTAGTAGAAACCCGGCGGCATCAGCTTGCCGCCGACCTTGCCGAGAATCCCCATCATGTCGTTGTTGACGCTCGGCCATCCATTGGTGCTGGTCGCGACCAAACCTTGATACAGCGCCTGTTGCGTGGCGCGTACGTTGGGGATCTGCGTGGCTTCGGTTGCGCCGATCTGCAGCACTGCGTTCGGCTCTTCAGCGCCTGCGGCGAAGATGCCGCGCGGACGCGAATACTTGAAGCTGCGACCGATGATATCCACGCCGTTGGCGATCAGCGCGGCGGCCAGGGAGTCACCTTCATAGCCCTTGTAGCTCTGACCGTTGAAGGTGAAGCTCAGCACTTTGTTGCGGTCGATCCGTCCACCGTTGGACAGGCGATTGGTCTGGCTCATACCTTCTCTCCCAGCGCCGTCGTGGCTGTTTTCGCCGAATCAGCCTTGTCGGTGAATTGCGGCTTGGTGCCGATCTTGTAGGTTTCGAGAATCTCGTAGGTCACGGTGTCGCGGGTGACGTTGAAGTACTGGCGGCAACCGGCGACGTGATCCCACAGTTCGTGGTGCAGACCGCGCGGGTTATCGCGGAAGAACATGTAGTCGCCCCACTCTTCATCAGTGCAGGCGCCAGGATCGAGCGGGCGCGGAATGTGCGCCTGACCGGATGCGTGAAATTCCTCTTCGGAGCGCAACTCGCCGCAGTGAGGACAGAAGATATGCAACATGGGGATTTCTCCTGTTAGTGGGCAACCGCAGCAGCGCCGTGTTCATCGATCAACGCACCGTTGTGGAAACGGTCGATGGAGAAAGGTGCGGCCAACGGGTGCATTTCACCCTTGGCCAGACTCGCGGCAAACACGTTGCCCGAGCCAGGAGTAGCCTTGAAGCCGCCGGTGCCCCAACCGCAGTTGAAGAACATGTTCGGTACCGGGGTTTTCGAAATGATCGGGCAGGCGTCCGGCGTGGTGTCGACGATGCCGCCCCACTGACGGTTCATACGCACTCGCGACAACACCGGGAACATCTCGACGATGGCCTGAATGGTGTGTTCGATCACCGGGTACGAACCACGCTGGCCGTAGCCGTTGTAGCCGTCGATACCGGCGCCGATCACCAGGTCGCCCTTGTCGGACTGGCTGATGTAACCGTGGACGGCGTTGGACATGATCACGCTGTCGATAATCGGTTTGATCGGCTCGGACACCAGTGCCTGCAGCGGGTGCGATTCGATCGGCAGGCGGAAACCGGCGAGTTTGGCCATGTGCCCGGAGTTACCGGCGGTGACCACGCCGACGCGTTTGGCGCCAATGAAACCCTTGTTGGTTTCAACGCCGATGCACACGCCGTTTTCCTTGCGGAAACCGATCACTTCGGTCTGCTGAATCAAGTCCACGCCCAAGGCGTCGGCGGCACGGGCAAAGCCCCACGCCACGGCATCGTGACGGGCGACGCCGCCGCGACGCTGAACGGTTGCGCCCATCACTGGATAACGGGTGTTTTTCGAGCAGTCGAGGTACGGGATTTCGTCAGCGACTTGCTTGGCGTTGAGCAACTCACCATCGACGCCGTTGAGGCGGTTGGCGCTGACCCGACGCTCGGAATCACGGATGTCCTGCAGGGTATGGCACAAGTTGTAGACGCCACGCTGGGAGAACATCACGTTGTAGTTAAGGTCTTGCGACAGGCCTTCCCACAATTTCATCGCGTGTTCGTAGAGGTGCGCCGACTCGTCCCACAGGTAGTTGGAGCGCACGATGGTGGTGTTGCGCGCGGTGTTACCGCCGCCCAGCCAGCCCTTCTCGACCACGGCGACGTTGGTGATGCCGTGTTCTTTCGCCAGATAGTAGGCGGTCGCGAGACCGTGCCCACCGCCGCCGACGATGACCACGTCGTAGACCTTTTTCGGCGTCGGCGTGCGCCACATTTTCTGCCAGTTTTCGTGATGGCTGAGGGAGTGTTTGAAGAGGCCGAAGCCCGAATACCGTTGCATAGTCATTACTCCAAAACCGCTCAGCGATAAACCGGGAAGTCTGCGCACAGGGCCGAAACCTGCTGGGCGACATTGGCCTCGACATCGGCGTCGCCGAGGTTGTCGAGGATGTCGCAGATCCAGCCGGCCAGCTCCACACATTGGCTCACTTTGAAACCGCGGGTGGTGACCGCCGGGGTGCCGATGCGCAGGCCCGAGGTCACGAATGGCGACTGCGGGTCGTTCGGTACGGCGTTCTTGTTGACGGTGATGTGAGCGCGGCCGAGTGCTGCATCCGCTTCTTTGCCGGTTAGGCCCTGACGGATCAGGCTGACCAGGAACAGGTGGTTATCGGTGCCGCCGGACACTACATCGTAGCCGCGTTTGATAAATACGCCGGCCATGGCCTGGGCGTTGTCGATCACTTGCTGCTGGTACGCCTTGAAACCTGGCTCCAGCGCTTCCTTGAAGCACACGGCTTTACCGGCGATGACGTGCATCAGCGGGCCGCCCTGAGCGCCGGGGAATACGGCCGCGTTGAGTTTCTTCTCGATCTCTTCGTTGGACTTGGCCAGGATCAAGCCGCCACGCGGGCCGCGCAGGGTTTTGTGCGTGGTGGTGGTGACCACGTCGGCGTACGGCAGCGGGTTCGGGTAGAGGCCAGCGGCAACCAGACCGGCGACGTGGGCCATGTCGACGAACAGCAGCGCGCCGACTTTGTCAGCGATCTGACGGAAACGCGGAAAATCCAGAGTCTTTGAGTAAGCCGAGAAACCGGCGACGATCATTTTCGGCTTGGATTCGACGGCGAGACGCTCGACTTCGTCGTAATCGATCAGCCCGGTGTCGGTGTTGATGCCGTACTGCACAGCGTTGTAGAGCTTGCCCGAGGACGACACTTTGGCGCCGTGGGTCAGGTGACCGCCGTGGGCCAGGCTCATGCCCAGCACGGTATCGCCTGCGTTCAGCAGGGCCAGATAGACAGCGGCGTTAGCCTGGCTGCCGGAATGCGGCTGGACGTTGGCGTAATCGGCACCGAACAGTTGCTTGGCGCGCTCGATGGCCAGCGCTTCAACCTTGTCGACGTGCTCGCAGCCACCGTAGTAGCGCTTGCCCGGGTAGCCTTCGGCGTATTTGTTGGTCAGGCCGCTGCCTTGCGCTTGCATCACGCGCTTGCTGGTGTAGTTTTCGGACGCGATCAGCTCGATATGATCTTCCTGACGTTGCTCCTCGGCATTCATCGCCGCCAGCAGTGCATCGTCGTAACCCTGGATCTGGTCTTGCTTGCTGAACATCGCGTCTCTCCCAGCGGCATCTG